>CAJQJT010000027.1 GCA_905478725.1 uncultured Pseudomonadales bacterium | reverse complement strand
CTCAATTCGTCCTGTTGCTCTGCCACCAAAGTACTCAGCTCGTCAGTCAGTGTCGCGAGCCGATGCTTTTCAGATATCTCCTGGGTATAGGCTTGACCGCCCCAGAGCTTGCCCAGAAACAGCGCCAATACCACTAGTCCACAGCAGGCAAAGATCGCAAGATACACCAGCCTCGGTCGGTAAGAGACGACCACTGACTTCAATTCGGACATCAGGGCAGCAGCGCTGGCGCAGCTAATCCGGCATTCTCAGCCAGACCACAGATGATATTCATGCATTGAATGCCCTGACCTGAGGCACCCTTAGTCAGATTGTCTTCGACCACCAGCACAATTACCTTGGCACCACCATTGGGGCGGTGCACGGCGATGCGGCACATGTTCGAACCGCGCACAGAGTTGGTCTGAGGATGACTGCCAGCGGGCAGCACATCAACGAAGGGCTCGTCGGCATAGCGCGCTTCAAACAGAGCCTGCACATCGACACTTAGATCAGTGAGATTGGCATATAAGGTACTGTGAATACCGCGATTAATCGGTAACAGATGGGGTACAAACGTCAGGTTGACCGATCCGTCCTTTGATCCACCAGCAGCAACAGCCATATCAGTTAAACCCTGCACAATCTCTGGCAGATGACGATGGCCGGAGGCGGCATAGGCTTTAAAGCTATCGCTGACCTCTGCATGCAGAGCACCAATACTAGCCTGACGGCCAGCACCGCTGACACCTGAAGCTGAGTTAGCAATCAAATCACCGAGATCGATACAACCGGCTTCCATCAATGGCAAAAAGCCTAACTGCACGCTGGTCGGGTAACAGCCGGGACAGGCGATTAGGTTGGCGCTGGCGATAACCTCGCGATTGCGTTCCGGCAATCCATAGACCGCCTTGGGAATTAATTCCGGAGCACCGTGGGTCTGGCCATACCAGCTCTCCCAGGTGGCTACATCTCTAATTCTAAAGTCCGCGGACAGGTCGATAACCTTCACCCCGCGCTCCAGTATGCTGGCGACCATACTCTGGGCGACACCATGGGGCGTAGCAAAAAACACCACATCGCACTGGGCCAGCTGATCCACATCGGGTTGGGAAAAAGTCAGATCGATAATCCCGCGCAAACTGGGGTACAGATCTGCAACCGGCTTACCTTCCTCGCTGCGTGAAGTAATCACTGTCACTTCTGCTTCTGGGTGCACGGCCAACAACCTGAGCAACTCCGCTCCGGTGTAACCTGTTGCGCCAACAATACCAACTTTAATCACGGGTCCTCTCTTTTCAATATCTAGAAATACTTTGTCGGTCTATAATACCCGAATCTTATAGCTTCTGTGCGTTTTAAAGCCCCACATAAAAACCGCGCAACCATGCTTTTCTCCGGAGGTGTTACGTGTACGAATGGGCCCTGGCCTTTCATCTAATAGCGGTTATCTGCTGGTTCGCTGCACTGTTTTATCTGCCTCGACTATTTGTCTATCACGTCATGTCTGATGACAGCACCAGCATCGAGCGCTTTATTGTCATGGAACGCAAACTCTACAACGGTATTGCCACCCCCTCGATGATCGCCACAGTAGTGCTCGGCGGCTGGCTGGTATCCATGTCCTTAGATTACTACCTCAGCCAACTGTGGTTTCAACTGAAAGCGCTGCTGGTGGTGATTTTGATCGGCTACCATTTTGCCTGTGCTGCACATCTGCGCCAGCTGCGGGATGGTGTTAACCAGAAGTCTCATATTTACTTTCGTCTATTCAATGAGGTGCCAGTGCTGTTTCTGGTGGCGATCGTGATTTTGGTTATCGTTAAGCCTTTTACGTAGCTTTTGCCCTTGGCTCTTAACCTTGACTCTTTATTAGCCGCTACTTAATGGAAGCGCGAACAACAGTTGAGCGGTCATCTGTCGATAAAGCGCTGCCGTATCAAAGCTTCCTTAAAAGACTTTTATTACCGGCAGATAGCATCGCCGCCGCATATTCAGGATAATGCAGCCCTTATCCTCAAGCTGCATTACCGACATCACTCAATCAGGAATCGTCAATGACCTACGCTGGCCCCCGCTCCAAAGCACTTTTCGACGCTGCTCAAAAACATATTCCCGGCGGAGTTAACTCTCCGGTGCGAGCCTTTCGTGCAGTCGGCGGAACGCCGATATTCTTTGACCGCGCCGCCGGCGCCTATATGTTTGATGCCGATGGTAAGCGCTACGTTGACTACATCATGTCTTGGGGACCAATGATTCTCGGTCACGGCCACCCTCAGGTGCTGGACGCGATTCGCGAGCAGCTGGAAAAAGCCATGACCTTTGGCACCCCCACTGAGCTAGAAATTTTGCTCGCCGATAAAATCTGCGATCGAGTACCGGGCATGGATATGGTACGTATGGTCAACTCCGGCACCGAAGCCACCATGAGCGCGATCCGTCTCGCCAGGGGTGCAACCGGACGGGACAAAATTGTTAAGTTCGAAGGCTGCTACCACGGCCATTCGGATTCACTGCTGGTCAAAGCCGGCTCCGGCGCACTGACTCTCGGCGTGCCTAGCTCACCTGGCGTTCCAGCCTCACTGGCGGATCACACCATCACACTGAGCTACAACAACATCGAACAGGTTCGTGAGACCTTCGCTGAAATCGGCGATCAAATCGCCTGTATTATTGTTGAGCCTGTGGTCGGCAATATGAACTGCGTGCCACCGATTCCTGGATTTTTGCAGGCCCTGCGGGAATGCTGCACCGCCTCTGGCGCAGTATTAATTATGGACGAGGTGATGACTGGTTTCCGCATTGGGCCTCAGGGTGCAAGCGCTTACTATGACGTAATGCCAGACTTAGTCTGCCTAGGAAAGGTAATTGGTGGCGGCATGCCAGTCGGCGCCTTCGGCGGTAAGCGCGAACTTATGGAACAGATCGCACCTTTGGGCCCGGTTTATCAGGCCGGCACCTTATCGGGTAATCCCGTGGCCATGGCCGCCGGACTCGCAACCCTCAATTTAGT
>CAJQJT010000026.1 GCA_905478725.1 uncultured Pseudomonadales bacterium | reverse complement strand
GTAGCTGCAGGCCTGGCGGCAGAAAGCTCGAGCCAGCATTTACGTAGTCTTTTACCGCTGCAGTGGTGGCCACCACGTCGGGATTTTTACCCACACGCACGCCGAGGAAAATAGCGTTTGCGCCATTGAATCTGGTGCGCAGATTACGCTCTTCGAATCCATCGATAACAGTGGCCACATCTTCAATTTTGATTTCAGTTCCGTCAGCGCGACTGGAGACTACGATCTGCTTAAAGTCTTCTTCATAATAAGCCTGACCACGGGTTTGAATCTGGATGTCACCGCTATCCGCACGAATGGTGCCGGCGGGCAAATTCAGTGAAGACTGACGCACTGCACTGACCACATCATTAAATGAGATGCCGTAACGGCGCATGTTCATTTCCGATAGCTCAATATCAATCTGCGGCTCTCGCACCCCCCACAGCTCGACAAAATCCACATGGGGTAGGGCCGCTAAATCATTGCGGATACGCTGGCCGTATTCTCGCAGCACGGCTTCGCCCGCATCTCCAAACAGGGCCACGCGAATAACCTCGTCGCGCATCTTCTGCTCAGTAATCACCGCACGTTCGGCGTCTTTGGGAAAGGTAATAATCGAATCCACCCGAGCCTTGATATCGTTGATCATCTTGGTCATGTCGTAACCGTCGGCGACTTCGACTGTGACCTTGCCGCTGTTTTGGCGCGCCTGACTGCGAATATGTTTGATGCCCTCGAGGGTATAGATAGCCTCTTCAATGCGCACCACGATCTGCTCTTCCACTTCCCGCGGTCCAGCTCCGGGGTAGGGCATAGAGATATCGATTATATTAATGCTGGTTGAGGGGAAGACTTCTTTGCCCATGCCCAAGCTGCCAATAATGCCGGCGGCCAAGATCAGCAGCATCAACAGATTGGCTGCAATCGGGTTGCGCACAAACCAGGCTATGGAGCTGTTCATAGGAGCTCAGCGCTGTTTGATGTGGAGCTTTTGGGTGGAGTGCTCTTGATTGGAGAGCTCTCGGCAGTTGCAGTTGCCGAACTGGTATCCACGCGCATACCGGGCACAGGTAAAGCAATGCGGGTACCCACAATACGCGTACCTGATTTAATACTGGTAGTCACCACCGAGTCAGTATCCGACTGCACCAGTGACAGAGTGATAAAGCTAACTTCATCGTTGTCATTGAGCACCAACACTTCATTGCCGCGATAAAGGATGTTCTTAGGCAGCTCTATGGCATTGGGCATTTGCCGGCCCGCGATCTCTGCTTCGACAAAGAGCCCGATACTGAGGGGCGGCCGGTCACTGTTGGGATCTGTTTTGAAGGGGTTTTGCACTTCAGCTACGGCGTAGGTCATGCGGCTCTGAATGTCGATGGAGGCTTCAGTGCGGACAATTTTTCCCTGCCACCTGTAGGTCTTGCCACCGACTTTGCGCTGCAGCACCACCTCTGGATAGTATGCGCTCTGGGCATCTTCAAAGTTAACCGGCAAATCAATCAGTGCCGCCTGTCGATCACTCAAAGGTAGGCGAACTTCCACTACATCGGTGCTGTATATTTTGGCGATTCGAGTGCCCGGGGTAATGTATTGGCCAAGATCGACAAAGGTCTGTCTGATGCGTCCCTGAAATGGGGTCAGAATCGAAGTGCGGCTGAGATCTAGGTTGGCTTTGTTGAGATCGGCACGGGCTGATTCGAGAGCGGCTTTGGCGGATGCTAACTGTGGCTCACGCAGAAACAGGGCATTGGCGGTGTTGTCTCCAAGATCACGCCATTCTCGTTTGGCCTGACGTGAGCGCCCTTTTTCCAGAGCGACTTGCTCCTCGGCTTTGGCCACCTGCGCCTTGGCGCGGATAACGGCAAACTGGTAATCGCTGGATTCCAGCTGGATCAGCTTATCCCCCCGGCGAAAGAAGCTGCCGCTGGCATAACTCTGATCAACCGCAACTACCTTGCCCGATACCTGAGATACCAGGTCAATTTCACGTCTTGGCGCAACAGTGCCCTGAGACTTAATTCGTGGACGTAGAGTCTGCGGTGCGGCATCAATCACTTCGACTAGGAGCAGTGCGGGTGGCAGGCGCTTGACTTTTTCCGGCTTGGATTTGAGGGTTGCGATGGCGATAATAAATAGAATTCCGGCCATCAGTACGGCAACAGTTATTTTCCCCTGGCGGTTAAACAATGGCATTTACAAACCTATATATTATGGCGAGCGTTGCGCTTTGAACGCTCAAAAACGCTGTTGAAGCAGATTCGTTGACGATTGCGGCTCACAGGCCGCCACCGCACAATAATATTGTTATACGCACTGACCAATTAGCTGGATGCTAGCTAGTCTGCTGCGGGCTACTGTACTCATCGCGATCCGAGACTTCATTGAAAATGTCTTCATTGAGCAGCCCCTCACTTTTCGCTACCACTGTGGTGACCATGCCGTCACCGGTGACATTGACCACCGTGCGCATCATATCCAGCAGACGATCAACGCCGATAATCAGACCAATACCTTCGACGGGTAACCCTACCTGCTGCAGAACCATGGATAGCATAATCAAACCTACTCCCGGGACACCTGCAGTGCCCACTGAAGCTAAAGTTGCTGTGGCAATCACTGCAAGATATTCGGTGATACCCAGATCCAGACCATAGGCCTGTGCAATAAAGACTGTTGCCACGCCCTGCATAATCGCAGTGCCGTCCATATTAATGGTGGCGCCCAATGGCACAGTAAATGAGGCGATGGAATTGTCCACACCGACACGTTTCTCCACCACATTCAAAGTGATGGGCATGGTGGCATTGCTCGATGAGGTGCTAAAAGCAAAGAGCATGGCCGGACGCATATTCTTAATAAGTGTCAGGGGATTTAAGCGAGTAAAGAAGCTGAAAATACTGGTGTAGACGACTCCTGCATGGATCACCAATACCAGAGTAACCGTCATAAAGTAGAGCGCCAGATTAAAGATCGCGGTGAAGCCTTCTTGAGTAAATAACTTGGCCAGCAGACAAAACACACCGAAGGGTGCCAAGTGCATCAGGATAGTGACCATGCGCATAATCACTTCATTAAACGTCTGAAAGCCTACCAGAGTCGACTTGCCTGCAGTGCCCGCTTGCGTGATGGCGACGCCAACCAAAATAGCGAAGACAATAATTTGCAGCATATTGCCGTCAGACATGGCTTGGATTGGGTTGGTGGGGAAGATGCCAATTAATACTTCTTTAAAGGCCGGTGGAGTCGCCGCGACATAACTGGCGGTTACAGAAGTATCTATGCCCACACCTGGATTAATAATGTTGGCCAGAGTCAGGGCGATAGTGATAGCCACTGCGGTGGTAAACAGATAGAGGGCCAAGGTCTTAAAGGCGATACGCCCCATCTTGACGTTTTCACCCATTGCCGCAGAACCACAGACCAGTGAGACAAATACCAACGGCACTACCAACAGCTTCAGGGAGGCAATAAAGATACGCCCGACCACATCAAATATATATTCCACCACCCAGGCGGTTAATGGTCCGGGACCACTGCCATCACTGATCATATTGAGAATCAGACCAACGACAATGCCTAGTGCCATACCGAGAAGTATTTTTGATGAGAGTTGCATTGTTTAATCCCTACCTTGATGGTTTTTCTCTCGCAGTAATCGGCGATGAGTCTGTTTTCTACAGGCTAACTGTTACAGGCTATCTACTACAGGCCTTTTCTTGCAAGCTATCGATTATTCGTTATCCAAGCCAAAAAGCGAAGCTTGAATTCAGGCACTCGCCACATCAACAGCAACAAGAATAACAAATTAGCTGCTGACATCAGGGCAAAAAATTGTGGAATACTCATCTGCACAATACTCAGGCAGACAATACCGATTAATGCACCAGACACCATAAACAGGGCATTAAATACATTGTTTGCGGCTATTACTCGCGCCCGCTTATGACTCTCGGTGCGCGATTGCACCATGGCATAGAGGGGCACAATAAACATGCCGCCAAACATGCCAATGGCAGCTAGGTCGATAAATATTCTTCCGCCTCCACTGAGGCTCAAAAATTGTAGGGGCATCACTGCACTTATTGAGGCGTTCGCCAGCTGATAACTGGTGGAGGCAAAAAACAGGTCTGCACTAAACAGAGTAAGGCCAATGGCACCAAAGGGAATCAATCCCGGCTCAACCTGATGGCCAGAGATCTTGCCGCAGAGCAGGGAGCCAATTGCCACGCCAACAATAAAGGCACCTAAGAGCACGGAGATTAAAGTGGCATGACCCTGGAGCACGGTCACGGCAAAATTCGGTACTTGGGTCAAAAAGCTGCCGCCAAATAACCAAAACCAAGAGATGCCCATAGTGCAGTAGAAGACCGTCATATTTTCACGGGCGAGGCGAATATTGCGTGCAGCGTCGGCAATCGGGTTGAGGCTGATACGAATATCCCCGCCTTCTGATGGCGCATTGGGAATCGCGCAGCTGGCGCGCCAGCCAATTAAGGCCAGCATAATTGCCGCAGCGCCTACCAGATGTGTGCCGCCCTTATAGCTCACCA
>CAJQJT010000025.1 GCA_905478725.1 uncultured Pseudomonadales bacterium | reverse complement strand
CGAAGCCGGCGCCACTGCCGCCAGCCATTAACATCAAGGGGAGACCAAGATGAAACTATTAACCTGCCCTTTAAATGGCCAACGCAATATCAGCGAATTTACCTATGGCGGCGAATATCACCCTATGCCAGACCACCAGCAGGCCTCTTCACGAGAGTGGGCGGAGCACGTTTTCTTTCATGACAATGTCGCCGGCATGGTTATCGAATGGTGGTGTCACAGTGCCAGCTCGTACTGGTTTTTAGCGGAGCGCAATACCATCAGCGACAAGATACTGCGGACCTTCCCCGCCAGTGAAATTTTTAACCAGCGGGTCGATTTTGACCCAATCCCTGAAGCCGCTCCCGTCGCAGCTCATAAGGGAGAGAGCCAATAATGTCTGATAATAGCCGTTTAGCCCTACCCTTTGGCTCGCTGATCGACCGCGAGCAACCCATAAGCTTCAGCTTTGAAAAGCAAACCTATCAGGGCTTTGCCGGTGACAATATCGCCAGTGCTCTGGCCGCCAACCAGCAGTGGTTGCTGAGCCGATCATTTAAGTATCACCGCCCACGGGGCGCATTGACCATGGCAGGCCAAGATGCCAATACCATGATTCAGCTGCCCTCGGACCCCAACGCGCTAGCGGATCGCATCCCGCTCAGCGAAGGGCTTGAAGTCATGGGACAAAACTACAGCGGCAGCCTCAATAACGACCGCGGCGCGCTACTCGGAGTGTTTTCCAAGTTTTTACCCGTGGGCTTTTATTACAAAGCCTTTTTTAAGCCACGGGGTATGTGGGAAAAGTGGGCATTACTGGTGCGCAAAAAAGCCGGTCTCGGGGTAATTAACCAAGAGTACCAGCCGGAGTATTACGACAAGCAGTACCAATTCTATGATGTCGCCGTAATCGGTGGCGGACCAGCCGGGCTATCCGCTGCGCTGGAAGCGGCAAAAAGCGGTGGCGAAATATTGTTGGTGGATGAGAACGCCAGCCTCGGTGGCTCGCTCAATTACAGTCGACTGGATGCCGAGGGCACAGCTGCCCGTGAACTGCGCCAGCGCCTGGTGGCCGAAGTTGAAGCCAGCACTAATATTACCGCCATGACCAGCGCTACCTGCAATGGTTGGTTCGCCGATAACTGGCTGCCGATTATCTGTGGCAAGCGACTCTACAAAGTGCGCGCTAAACAGACCATCCTCTGTGTTGGCTCCATGGAACAGCAGGCTGTGTTCCACAACAACGATCTGCCCGGCGTGATCATGAGCAGTGCCGCCCAGCGACTGATGCACCTCTATGCTGTGCGTCCCGGCAAAGCTGCAGTTGTGGTCACCGGCAATAACGAAGGTTATGGCGCTGCACTGGATCTGCTGGATGCAGGTGTCGAGGTTAGAGCCATTATCGATCTGCGCCAGCAACCTGAATATGACGCGGTTGCCCAATATGCTTTAAGCAAAGGTTTAAACGTCAAAACGGGTCATGCGGTTTACGCTGCTAATAAAGACGACAGCGGTCTACATTTGGGTTCGGTGGAGATCCGTGAAATTATTAGTCAGGGTATCTGTGCGACCCCTAAAAGTGGCAAGGGCGAAATCATCGACTGCGATACTCTGTGTATGTCGGTCGGTTACACCCCCACCTACCAGCTGGTCTGTCAGGGTGGTGGGCAGCTGAGTTATGACGACGACAGTTCGATGTTTACACTGACCAACTGCCCGCAGGATTGCCAGATTGCCGGATCCGTTAACAGCCATTGGCTGCTGGATGATGTGATGGCCGACGCCAAACGAGCTGCCATAATGGCCACCAATGCATTAGAGCTGACCACAGAACCCGCGCCCGAGGCTATTGCCCTTTCGCAACAACAGAGCCCGAACTTTGGCTGGCCGATTTTTGCCCATCCCAAAGGCAAGGAATTTGTCGACTTTGATGAAGATCTACAGATTGCCGATATTATCAATGCCACCAAAGATGGCTACGAACATATTCAGCTGGTCAAGCGCTACTCCACCTGTGGCATGGGCCCATCACAGGGTCGTCATTCCGCGTTGGCCACTGCTCGTTTAGTCGCTGCCGCAACCCATAAAACTGTGGCCCAAACCGGTGTTACCACAGCGCGACCGCCGTTTTCTGCTGAGCATTTGGCCCACAGTGCCGGACGCAGTTTCTATCCCGCCCAGCGCAGCAATATGCACTATCGCCATCTTGAAGCTGGCGCCCAGATGCTCCAGGCCGGAGCCTGGTATAGACCTGCCTATTACGGCAGCACCGATAAGCGCCAAGAATGCATTAATAATGAAGTGAATAATGTGCGCAATAACGTCGGTCTAGTGGATGTCTCAACACTGGGTGGCCTCGAAGTGCGCGGCCCCGATGCGCCAGAATTTTTAAACCGCTTTTATACCTTTGGTTTCTTAAAGCAGCCAGTGGGCAAAGCCCGCTATGCCCTGCTCACCAATGAAGCCGGTGTGGTGATAGACGACGGCGTTGCCTGCCGCTTTAGTGAAGAACATTACTATGTCACGGCCACCACCGGCGGTGTAGGCAACGTCTATCAAAGCATGCTCAAGTGGAATGCCCAGTGGTGTTTGGATGTGGATATAGCCAATGTCACCTCGGCCTATTCCGCGGTGAATATCGCCGGTCCCAATGCCCGCAAGGTACTGGCCAAAGTCTGCTCTGATATAGAGCTAAACAGTGAAGCCTTTCCCTATATGGGGGTTCGTGAAGGCACAGTCGCCGGTATTCCTGCCCGGGTGATCCGAGTTGGTTTTGTCGGCGAGCTAGGTTATGAAGTGCATATACCTCAGCACTGTGGCGAAGCGCTCTGGGATGCCTTGATCGTCGCTGGCGCTGAGTTCTCAATCGAGCCATTTGGCATCGAAGCACAGCGTATTCTGCGCCTCGAAAAAGGCCATATTATTATTGGCCAAGACACCGACGCCATGTCCAATCCAGCTGAAGTTCAGATGGGCTGGGCTATTGCCAAGAAAAAGCCATTCTTTGTCGGCGGTCGCAGCATCCAAGAGCTGAACAAAACACCGCTTAAACGCAGTCTGGTTGGTTTTGTGGTCAATGACTTGGAGGCGCCGATCCCTCTCGAGAGCCACCTAGTATTGGATGGCGATCGCATGACCGGCCGAGTTACCTCCTGCAACTACTCACCGACCCTAAACAAGCCCGTTGGCCTAGCTTATGTAGAGCCAGGCAAAACCGATGCTGGCAGTTATTTCAAGATTAAATCCAGCGGCGGAATTATGGTCGATGCAATGGTAGTCAAACTGCCCTTCTACGACCCAGAAAATCTGCGTCAGGAGCTTTAATAATGAATCCCTTTACTCTTCCCACCAGCGCCCTGCGCCGCAGCCAACTGTATCGCCGTCACACAGAAATGGGCGCCGACTTTGTCACCCTGGGAGACAGCGTTGTGGTCTCCCACTACGACAGTATGGGCCACGAAAAGATTCAGTCGCAGCAGCTTGGCCTCGCCGATCTCTCCACTCTGCCACGCATCGGTTTTAAGGGTGCGGGTACGCCAGATTGGGCCCTGAGCCTAGGAATAGAGCTACCAGCAGAGCCCAATCGTGCACTGGTGCAAGCTGACGGAACTCTGGTGGCACGTCTGTCACAGCATGAACTGTTGTTGGCCAGCAGCTTGGATAGCCTGTCTCAGTACATTGCCGATGCAACTGCCCGAGTCACTGAAGCCTCCCTAGCCAAGTCTGTCTACAGCTTGCCCCGCAGCGATAGCCACAGTTGGCTAATCCTCTGCGGCAGTCAGGCACCTGCAACCCTGGCAAAAGTCTGTGGTGTAGATCTGCGCCCGCACAAATTTGCCAATGGTGACATTGCTCAAACCTCGATCGCGAAAATTAATGGCGTGATTGTGCGCCATGACCAAGGCGAGAGACTCTGCTACTCTATTTTTAGCGACAGCAGTTCGGTTGAGTTCTTATGGGATAGTCTGCTTGATGCGATGGCCGAATTTAACGGCACCGCCATTGGTATGCAGGCCCTGAGGGATTAGAGTAATGATAAGCGGCTCTGATAAGCGGCTCTGATAAGCAGCTCTGATAAAAGGTGCTGTTCAAAGGTGCTGTTCAAAGGTGCTAGCAAAAAGCCCTTCTCGGATTTACCAAAGACCAATCTCAGTGCGTTGCTATTAAGCCCATCTTTTAAGCTCATCTTTTAAGCCCATCTATTTTTTTAAAAATCACCTAATAGAGCCTATGCACTTCGCCACTGTATGCTTTTTCATAACAGTATGTTTATATGGTTAGGTTAAGGTCATGACAGTCTAACTGTCATAATAATAAATAAATCAGCTACCAAAAATAAATCTTCAATTAGAACCTTCAATTAGAACCTTCAATTAAAAGCAGGGGAAACCAAGCATGTCCGAACAGACTTCCAAAGAAATCAGATCAACAGTTACCAGCGATGGCGATATAACCATCTCTATTGTTAACGTCGCTATGCCCATACCCAAAGAAAATGAAGTATTGATCAAGGTAGAAGCATCGCCCATTAACCCATCGGATCTCGCTCTTCTGACAACCTTTGCCGCGGATTTGGACAGTCTCACTGTATCCGGTTCCGGTGATGCAACTGTAGCCTCAATGAAAGTGCGCCCAGCGCTAATGAAAGCCATGACCCCAAGATTAGATCAAGCCATGCAGGCCGGTAATGAAGGCTCTGGTGTGATCGTCGATGCGGGTGCCAATGCAAAACAGCTTATCGGTAAGACCGTAGGTGTCGCCGGTGGAGCCATGTATGCCCAGTATCGCTGTGTACCAGCCTCTAGCTGCCTGGTAATGGATGACGGCACCACTCCTGCTGAAGCGGCCTCGTCATTTGTTAACCCTTTAACCGCCCTGGCCTTTGTTGAAACCATGAAAATGGAAAACCACACAGCATTAGTCAACACTGCTGCCGCCTCAAATCTCGGCCAAATGTTGGTTAAGATCTGTAAGGACGATGGCATTCCCCTGGTCAATATCGTCCGTAAAGCAGAGCAGGTCGACGTGCTTAAAAGCCTGGGTGCAGAGCATGTCTGCAACACCAGCGATGAGAGCTTTATGGAGGACTTGGTTGCTGCCTTAATCGCGACTGGTGCTACCTTGGCATTTGATGCAACAGGCGGTGGTAACGGCGGTAAGCTTCCAGGGCAGATACTCGCGGCCATGGAAATTGCAGCTAACAAAACGGCTAAAGAATACAGCCGCTATGGTTCAGATATTCACAAGCAGGTTTATATCTATGGTGGCCTGGATCAATCGCCAACCATTTTGAACAGATCATTTGGTATGCAGTGGGGTCTTGGAGGCTGGTTGTTAACCCCTATGATTGGCCGCATCGGCATGGAACGATTTGGCCAGATGCGCGCGCGAGTGGCTAAGGAAATCACCACTACCTTCGCTAGCCAATACAGCCAGGAGATCTCCTTCGAGGAGATGCTGCAGCCAGAGATTATTAAAGAGTACGTTAAGCAAGCTACAGGTGAGAAGTTCTTGGTCTGCCCACATAAGTAGATTAGTAAAAAGCTCTAGAACAAGGAGCTAGTAGCAAAACGTAAAATAGAGAGCTGCGCCGCTTTAGTTAGTGGTGTGGCTCTTTTTTTATGAGCAACGTTTTTGTTGGTAATCTTTTTCCGGCAATGCTTTTGTCTGCAGCCGTTGTCAGTCCCAACAGCGACATTTCACATACCATCGATTGCAAACCACTTGCCTGCATAAGATACTAGCGCGATGAAAAATAATAAAAATATCGAAATCAGCGCATTAAAAATCTTCGCCGCAGTCTCCACCTCTGAAACACTGACCCAAGCCGGCGAACAGTTGGGTATCACCCAGTCCGCTGTCTCACAGACGATTAAGCAGTTGGAAATTCAAACCGACACTCAGTTAGTGATCACCAGATCACGACCGATCAAGCTGACCCCCAGCGGCCAAGTGTTAAAAGACTATGCTCACCAGGTTATCGAAGACACTCAGCGCATGCTCTCGGATGTGCGCATGGCCTCCAAAGGCGGTTTGATTCCGCTCAATATAGGTATGGTTGACTCCTTCTGCGATGTAGCCGGTGTGCAATTGATGGAACGGCTCAAGCCCTTCACCTCAAAACTGGCGCTGCGCACCGGACTGGTGTCGCCGCTCACCCAGGCCCTGCTCAATCGCGACCTGGATTTATTGATTACTGGAGATTCACTGGACGAACATCCGCAACTGCAGCGCTACCCGGTGCTGCGAGATCCCTTTGTGATATTGGTACCGAAAAAATATTCACAGCACAGTGGACTTGATATTCAGTGGTTGTCAGAGAACCTGCCGTTTATTCAATACAACCGCCAGTCGCGTCTAGGCGCACTCACCGACCTGATTGCCCGGCGCATGAATATCAAACTGATGGCTAACTATGAATTGGACAGCACTCAGACCTTACTGCGTTTTGTGCAGTCCGGTCACGGCTGGGCGATTGTCACCGGACTCTGCATAGTGCGTTATCCAGAACTGCTCAATGAGGTTGACGTGATACCGCTGGCTAATGGCAATCACGCCCGCTATCTGACCTTGCTCTCGCGTCCCGATGAGCTGGGCAAACTGCCGCAACTCACCGCTGAAATCTGCCGCAGTCTTTACAGTAATGAGATTGTTCCGCAACTTGAAAAAATTGCTCCCTGGCTCAAGCAGCAGGCCTATGCCTTAGAGAAAATGCCCGCGATCTAAACAATCAATCCCGGATCGTCGTCCATATCGGTGAGCAGATCCGTTGTTTGGCCCTGTGATATTTGCGCGGTGGCAATGGCAAAGGACTGGTTGCCATGGTCTGAGGGCAGATGCTCATCAGTCCAACCTAAGGCAGCCACTTTATTGGCAATCATCAGGTCAATTTCAATCTCGGAATAATCTACAGCCGCCAGAATTTCACGGGTCGACTGACCATGGCGCTCGGCTGGAGAAATAGACCGAATCAGACTGTTAGCCGGACGAATAGCATAGTGATCTATCTGGGTCAGACGATGTCCGCTGGGGTGATTTGCGTGCACGGAAAAGGCAAAGCTGCCCAGGTCCGTGCCGACAAAACCATCCGCCTCACGGCTGTACTGGGCGCGCAAAGTCTCAATTGACTGGGGCTGGGCCGCAGCAATATCCGCTGCGACAAAACGTTTAACCCATTCCTCGGAGGAGGCCTGTTGAAAGGCCACGGTCAAAAAGGTTTGGATATCGCCGGTTAGGGTGATGCCCTGAAGACCGGGTACGGTGGTTTCCAGACGCTCAAGATCCGCTTCACTGGAATCGATAAAGATCCAGTCATCCCAGGTTTTGTAAAAGTGGGACAGTGCATGGGTGCCCATGGCCGCGCGACCCGAGGGCTCGTTAAAAGGCTCAAGTCCGGCGTAATCAAAACAGAATGGCAGCTGGGCCAGATTGGTCACAGCTGACAGGGAAGTCCGTGCGCGACAAGCGACACCGGTTTTCAGGTTGTGGTAGAGCGCCATAGCCATACCCACACCACCGGCAAATCCGCAGTTAACATCTAGAGTACCCAAATGAGCGTGTTCCTCTGGAGTCTCAACGCCGCCAAAGCGGGACATAATGCCGCTGTTGGCCTGAATAATATCATCGTAACCGATGTAGTTGGTTTTCGAACCAGCAACCGGGCCACCAAAACAATCGAGGCGGCAGAACAGCACACCGGGGTTTATTTTTTGTAGGCTGTCGTGATCTAGACCCAGGCCGATCATCTGTCGTTCAGGGGCATTGATCACCACCATATCGACACTGCGCACCAAACGCTCAAAGGCTTCTCGACCCTGTGGCTGGTTGATATCAATCAGGCCACTCTTCTTACCCATATCCGACTGAAAGCCAAACAATGTTCCAATCAGTGGATCATAAGTGGGTACCACTGACTGCAGCTTGATCACCTCGGCACCAAAGCGCGCCAAAAAGGCTGAAGAATGCGGCCCGGCAATCACATTGGTGAGATCCAAAATACGCACGCCATCCAGCCAACCGGTTTTGTCCATCAGGTTGGTTTGCGCATCGCCCTTGGCAATCTTAGGTCGAGTAATGGTCTCTGCTGCCGCAACCAGTTTTAATTGTTCCAGGGCCTCATCAAAACTGACCATCTTGCGCGCTGCTGGTGACAGCATGAGGTGGGCGGAATCTTCCAACCAGGCTATGGGGCCAGGCTGCTTCATCAGGCCATACTCTGGATCATTGACCTCAACAATCAGACCGGCATCGCGGCAGTGATCGCTATTGACCCATTCGTTGGTCGTGCGATGGGGTGCGCCGGGAATTTTGCCTTCACCAAAAATAACGCCCCACTCATCTGAACTCTTGGTAAGAAATACCAATTTCATTTTCTCGGCGATAATATCCGCCCACTTTTTCGGCAGTGGATAGACTCCGATAGAAGTCTCTCCGTCCCACTCACTCACAGGCGCGTGCAGATCTGAAGTATCCGGCAGCCCTTCGGCCACTAGCTCTTCATAGAGACCCAGCACTTCGAGACAGCGACGAGCATGGGTGCGATGAGATGGGCAGACACAGTAGAATTTGCGGCCGTCAGCGCAGTCGTAGCTACGGTAGAAGGGATCTAGGTATTCCTGAAGATCTTCATAGCTGAGATCAAAGGGAATATTGGCCTCGGTACGGCGTTCGATTTCCAGTTCGCGCATAGTTTTATAGCGCTCAGGCAGTGCGTCCACAACATAGGAGTTGTAGGAGAGTCCTTCCATCATGGCTGCCACAACAGGTACTTCAATGCTGTCGCCGCTGCCGGTTTTTTCGCGGCCAAACAATGCTAGGGCTAAGGCACTAGCACCTAGACAGGTAGCGTAAGAGGACCCCAGTGGCAGTGGTGAGAAGCAGGGATTAAGGCCCATTAATACCCGGTTAAAGCCCATGTCGGTGAAGGCACCGGCAGTGGCAGCTACTACTGCTTCGGTGGCTTTCCAGTCACGGCGCAGCTGATCGTTGCTGGCGAAGCCAGGCATGGAGAGGGTAATCAGTTCTGGGCGCTGGTCGCGCAGCTGCTGGAAGTCGACGCCGAGCTTTTCCATAACACCGGGGCGGAAGGATTCAATCACTATATCCGCTTGGTCGATAAGGCTGAGTGCTTGTGAGAGGCCCTGGTCGGTTTTTAAGTCCAGACGCAGGCAGCTTTTGTTGCGATTTAAAATGGCGTTGGCCGCATGCTTCCACTGGGGTCCCTGAGGTGGATCTATATGGATGACTGTGGCACCCAGATCGGCCAATACCATGGCGACAGCAGGTCCAGCGATTTGCTGACCGAAGTCGATAACGCGAACGCCGACGAGTGGAAGCTGAGGTTGTTTTTGCATGGCTTGCTACCTTTAAAAATCGTTTTTATTGTTTTGTTGAACTACTGGCATTCTGTTATTTCTAAACGCTCTACTCTGTCATCCCACTCCGCCCTAACCTGTCATCCCGTCCAACCCTAACCTGTCATCTCGACCCACCCTAATCTGTCATCCCGACCCACCTTAATCTGTCATCCCGACAGAGCGAAGCGACGAGGGATCTCTTTGTTGACTGCGGCCAAAGCCATGGAGACCCTCTGCGATCGGTCCCATGAGTTTGTCATTTCCAGCGTTCGCGCAACTCGCTGACGCTCAAACAGGGCGCTCTCTCAATCTGAAAATAACAAACCCATAAGCGGGCCCTGATTGATCGCAGAGGATCTCCACGGCTTCGCTGCAAGATCCTGTGTGTGCTGAGGGCAATGAGGGTGGCTAGTTGGTGCCACACTCGGGCCTGAGCAGAGCTAATCTGGTCACTTATGGGCGGCATAATAGGAGCGAATTATTTGACGCACCATCAATTTAAAATTGGCCTCAGGCATGGTTTTTTTTATGCCTCCAAAGCACCCAAAACTGAATCCAAAAAGCCCTGAAAACACTGGTCTAGAGCCCTATTAGCCCATGCCATCAAGAGAGCCTACTGGGTTAAA
>CAJQJT010000024.1 GCA_905478725.1 uncultured Pseudomonadales bacterium | reverse complement strand
AAGGCTCTTCTTGAGCTGAGGGTTCTTTATCCGCTGAGGGCTCTTGTTTAGCTGAGGGCTCTTTATCCGCTGAAGGCTCTTTACTGGCTGAAGGCTCTTCTTGAGCTGAGGGCTCTTTATCCGCTGAGGGCTCTTCTTGAGCTGAAGGCTCTACAACCTCAACTGCAACAACCGCTTCAACTTCTGCTGGCGCCTCGAGAACGATCTCAGCTTGCGCTGGCTCTTGTGCAACTGCCGCAGATGTTTCATTAGCCACGGGCACTTCTTTAGCCACGGGCACTTCTTTAGCTACGGGCGTTTCCTTAACTACCGGCGCTGCTTCAACAACAGGCTCTTCTTTGGCTACTGGCTCTTTTTTGGCTACTGGCTCTTCTTTGGCTACTGGCTCTTTTTTGGCAACCGGCGCTTTGCGCACTGGAGCAGGTGACTCGGTCAACAAGGATTCATCAGGCATTGTGCAAGACAGCTTCATATCTAACAGCTTCTCGATCGGCTCGAGCAAGAATGCATCGTCTTCACAGGCAAAGCTTATGGAGATACCGGTCTCCCCAGCACGACCAGTGCGGCCAATACGGTGCACATAGTCTTCAGGCTCTTCTGGCAGGGTGAAGTTAATCACGTGGCTAACGCCATTGACGTGAATACCACGACCGGCCACATCTGTGGCGACCATCACTTTAATGGCACCGCTCTTAAAGCCTTCCAGTGTTTTCATGCGACGCGCCTGAGGCACATCACCGGCAATCAAACCCACTTTGAAACCCTGTTTCTTCAAACGCTCATAGAGAGTGCGACAGATGTCGCGACGGTTGGCAAACACCATAACGCTCTGAACATCATCACTTTTAAGAATATTTTGCAGCAGGGCAAACTTTTCACTGGCGGTAGTGATAAAGATTTTCTGCTCGACGGTATCCGTAGCGACGCGCTCCGGCTCCATCTCAAGCTTCACTGGTTTATCCGTCCACTGCTCCGACAGACGCATCACGTCATCGGTAAAGGTGGCGGAAAACAGTAATGTTTGACGATCTTCTTTGGGTGGCGTTGAACGCACTAGACGACGGACTTGGGGAATAAAGCCCATATCCAACATACGGTCAGCTTCATCGATAACCAGTACTTCCACCTGATCCAGGTGAACGTCTTTATTACTGGCAAAATCCAGCAGACGTCCCGGAGTTCCCACCAAAATATCGCAGTGTGAACGCTTAATTTTGTGCAGCTGCTTGGCGTAGTCCATACCACCGACCAGGGTGTGTACTTTGAGGTCTGTGTGTTGAACCAGCTGTTCTGCATCTTCGCCAATCTGAATCGCCAGCTCGCGAGTCGGCGCGAGAATCAATGCGCGGGCTTCGCCCATATAGCGCTCGTCTTCGACCGGGAATTTGAGTAGGTCATTGATAATGCTGATCAGAAAGGCAGCGGTTTTACCTGTGCCTGTCTGTGCCTTGCCGACCATGTCATGGCCGCGCAAAGTATGGGGCAGCGAAGCACCCTGAATCGGTGTGGCATAACTAAAGCCAGCAGTCTGAATCGCTTGCAGCAGAGGTAGTGGCAGATCGAAGTCGTGGAAGCGGGCTTTGCCCTCTTGCACTTCGACAACGAATTGGTCGGCGCTCCAGGCTTTGTCGGCGCTGTTAGTGTTGCGACCACGGCCACGTCCGCGACGTCTTGGACCTCGCACTGATGACTTTTTGGCTTCGTTATTGGGAGTCGAATTTTCTGGGGCTGTAGTTTCAGTCAAGTTTGGGCACGCATATTTGGACAGTGATTAAACACCGGGTTCAATGCACGCTAGCCGCTTTAAGGCAATCTCTTTGAAACGCTGTGTGCACATATTTGAGGCGCGATTGTAGCAGAATTGTCGGCGAGCCGTTTGGTTTTGTAATCTGGCCCGCCGACGCCCTGTGCCGCATGCTACAGCTTGTTCGGACCTACCCGCCTGGCAATCCAATAGTCGAGACTAAACCAGCGCCCAGGGCCAGTAAACAAAAGCATCAACAGCATAATAAAATAGGTCGCCGCAAACTCGATGCCGTTATTCAAAATCACCAAACCGCCCTTCTCGGTGAGCCAGCTGTAGTTGCCGTGGCGTTTCAAAAGCGCCTTGGCCGCGCCTAAGCGCTCACCGACACCAACGCTATTTTCAAGACTTCTCTCCGCCGCTGGCACGCCAACCATAGCCAATACCTTAGCTGTGCTGGTATGGGGATCTCCGGGAGCAATGGCGAACCAACCGTTGTCCCAATGAGCACTACCCGCCGCCACCATCATGGTCACCATCAGCGGGATGGCCACCAACCGAGTAGCCAAACCCACCAGCAGAGCCAGGCCGCCAATCAATTCTGCACTGGCGGCGAGCAGTACCATTAAAGCGGGGGCAGGTAGCCCCAAGCCCCAATCGGGGTTACCAAACCAAGCCACCATGTCGTCCCAGTTGGCAAATTTATGCAGACCTACACCAATAAAAATCGGCGCCAGATAGAGCCGCAAAGCGAGGGGCCCGAGCCAGTCAATATATTTGAGTTTTGAGAGGAAGAGGTTGTACCAGATAACCAGCTGTTGCATATCCATCGCTCCTTGATTTTGTTATTACAGATTGTGTCAGTGGAAATTTAGATTGCCGCTTGGCTAAAAAATTCCAACCTCTATATCAGTTAGCATATATTCCTCGAATACGCCCTGTTTTCCCTCGCATTGCGCTGTCCATTAAACGAGAATGAAGTCTTAAATTACCCTGTGCCAAACATGCCCGCCGACAATACTAATAGATCCTCACAACTCAGCCATGCGAAACAGCTCTGGTCCCTTGCCGGACCGCTGATTTTCGGTCAGGTGGCTGTGGTCGGTATGACTGTAACCGATATTTATATGGCCGGCCAAATCAGCGCCGACGAACTGGCAGCAGTGCAGTTGGGCGGAAGTATCTGGGCAGTAATCAATCTTATTGTGATTGGCATTATGCTCGGCAATAGCCCGATTATTGGCAACCACTGGGGGGCGGGGAATCGCCATCTGGTGCGTTTCCAGTTTCAGCAGGCGCTGTGGTTAGCTGTACCTGTGGGTCTAGCGGTGAACTGCGGCATCCTGTTTGGCATTTATATTCTCGGAGAACTACAAATTCCCGCGGAAGTTTACGATGTCGGCCGCCGCTATATGCTGCCATTTTTGATTACCGGACTCATGTTTCCAGCATTTTTTGTCTTCCGTACCACCTTCGAGGGTATGGGTGATATTCGACCGGTGATGGTGTTTAACGGCGCCGCATTCCTGCTTAATATTGTTCTCGACTATGTGCTGGTGTTCGGCAAACTAGGAGTCCCAGCAATGGGCGGAGCTGGTGCTGGCTGGGCTACCGCCATAGTGATGACTTTCCTGCTGATCTGCATGGCGATCTATGCCCAGCGCTCCAGTACCATGCGTGCATTAAAACTCTATAGTGATTTTGCCCGGGTCAACATCGCGGCGATCATTAATATCTTGCGCCTAGGCGTTCCTATCGCGCTCAATATAGCCGCAGAAATTATGTTTTTCGCCATTATCCCACTGATGATCGCTCACTTGGGTTCGGATGTGGTGGGCGCCCATGCCATCGCCATCAACATAGATTCTCTGGCCTTTATGGTGCCCCTGGGCGTAGCTTCGGCGCTGACCATTAAGGTGGCCATGGCCGAGGGCGCTGGCGATCCAAAGCTGGCGCGACGCTTCTGTATAGTCGGTTACAAGATGGTCTTTATCCTCGGTCTGACCACGGCGGCGTTAAAGATCACTCTGAGAGAAGACCTGGCGGCGCTATTTAGTGCCGATCCCAATGTTCAGCTAATCGCTGCCAACTTGTTTTTGTTTGCTGCCGTATTGGGCTCTGTGGATTCCCTGCAGATGACCGCCAGCGGTGCACTGCGCGGCTATAAAGATGTGCGCATACCGCTATTGATTCAGGTGGTCGCGTTCTGGGTCATCGCCTTCCCAATCGCCTACTCTTTGGCGCTCACCGATATTTGGGGCGAGCCAATGGGAGTCTATGGGTTTTGGGTAGGTACTGTGATTGGCGCATCCTGCGCCGGAATTGGTTTGATGACTAGATGGAACATTGTTTCGCGACGCAGAATTCAGGCGCTGGCAAATTTATAGCTAGTTATAAATGGTAGCGCCCTAGAGTTATCCGTTCGCAACCATTGAGGTCGGGACGGGTCTCCACTGAATTAAATCCAGCTCGTTCAAGTAGCTCACGCACCGCAGCACCCTGATCAAAACCATGCTCCAACAACAGCCAACCTCCATCGGCCAAATAGTCGACACTCTGACTGCAGACCAAACGTAAATCATCCAAGCCATCATCACCAGAGACTAGAGCCGAGGCCGGCTCAAAGCGCACATCACCCTGACTGAGATGGGGGTCGCCGGCTTCAATATAAGGTGGGTTGCTAACAATAAGATCAAAGCGCTGCGCTGGAATCGCAGCAAACCAGTTACTGGCGAACAGTCTTACATTGTTGAGCTGATAGCGCTGGCGATTGCGTTCAGCCAGATCCACTGCCTGTTGCTGCAGATCCACAGCGCAAACTTTCCAATGGCTTCGCTCAGTAGCCAAAGCCAAGGCAATCGCGCCAGTCCCGGTGCCCAAGTCCAACACCGAAGCCTGTTCTGGAAGAGGTAATTCCAGCGCCACTTCCACTAACAGTTCAGTTTCCGGACGGGGGATCAAAGTTGCAGGAGAGACCTCCAGGTCGAGACTCCAAAATCCCTGAGAACCGATTAAATAGGCTACAGGTTCGCCCTTTATACGACGCTGCAATAGCTCATCGAATTGAGCAAGGTGATCATCGCTGACCTGACGCTCAGGCCAGGTTTTCGAATAGCTCGGGTCCACCCCCAGGACAAAACAGAGCAATAGTTCGCAGTCTAATCCCGGGCTGTCACTGAGCTGATTGGCCTCAGTAGCAGATTGAAGTAGGTCGGCAATGGTCATTATTCAGACAAACTGGCGAGCTGCTCCGCCTGGAACTCATTGACCAGAGGTCCGAGCACGTCATCGAGAGAACCTTCCATCACTTCACCCAATTTATAGAGGGTCAGGTTAATACGGTGATCCGTGACACGTCCCTGAGGAAAGTTATAGGTGCGAATTCGCTCAGAACGATCGCCACTACCGACCAGAGTTTTACGCTGATCAGACTGTTCTTTGGCCACGGCTTCATCCTGTAGAGCCGTTAATCTCGCCTGTAGTACCGACATCGCCTTGGCGCGGTTTTTATGTTGTGAACGCTCGTCCTGACATTCAACCACTAGACCACTGGGCAGGTGAGTCAGACGAATCGCCGAATCGGTTTTGTTAACGTGCTGACCACCGGAGCCTGACGCGCGGAACGTATCCACGCGCAGATCACCTTTGTTGATTTCAATGGCATCCTGCTCATCGGCCTCGGCCATCACAGCTACGGTGCAGGCGGAAGTGTGCACGCGACCCTGAGATTCAGTATCAGGCACTCGCTGCACTCGGTGAGCACCGGATTCAAATTTAAGTTTTGAGTAAACACCCTGACCGACAATGCGCGCGATCACTTCTTTGTAGCCACCGTGGTCGCCACTGTTCTCACTGATAATCTCAACCTTCCAACGCTTGGTTTCCGCGTATCGGCTGTACATCCGGAACAGGTCGCCAGAAAAAATCGCCGCTTCGTCACCGCCGGTTCCCGCGCGAATTTCAAGAAACACGTTTTTCGAATCTTTCGGATCTTTGGGCAGCAGCAGCTTTTGGATTTCTAACTCAAGCTCATGACGCTGAGTTTCACCGCTGCGCATCTCCTCTTGGGCCATCTCTCGCATATCCGTATCCGAGTCCTTCAATAACAGCTTGGCCTCTTCAATATTTCCCACCACCTCTTTGTAGCTGGCGTAAGTTTTAACCAGCGGCTCCAATTCGGCATACTCTTTAGAGAGAGTGCGAAAGCGATTTTGATCGCTAATAATATCGCCGTCGCTGAGCAGT
Organism: uncultured Pseudomonadales bacterium; assembly: GCA_905478725.1. Classification (GTDB taxonomy): domain Bacteria; phylum Pseudomonadota; class Gammaproteobacteria; order Pseudomonadales; family Porticoccaceae; genus HTCC2207. The sequence continues at coordinate 4,853 of CAJQJT010000024.1, read as the reverse complement.
GCGCCCACTTCTTCATAGCGTTCCGAGAGGTGATCTAACTTAGAGAGAATTGAAGTTTTCATTGAATATCCATGTCTGGTTTTGCGCAGTTAAGGCGCGGTGCAATTTGGTAGTTTTAAGCTTTAGAGCTTTAGAGCTAAAGGGCTAAAGAGGTACAGAGATGCTGCAGTGAGCGACGCTAACGCTTTTTATCCAGACCAAAGAGGTCCTGAGTGGCGTTGATAGTGTCATCCCGCCCCTCTTCACTGGCCTGCTTGAGGATAGTGGTAGGCTTGTGCATCAGCTTATTGGTCAGATTGCGCGCCAAAGTCTCAATCACCGACTCTGAGGCCTGACCACGTTCCAAGGATTGCAGAGCCTTGGCAACTTCTTCAACGCGGATCTTATCGACGCTATCGCGAAAGGCGCGAATGGTATCCACCACAGCAAGCGACCGCTGCTGGCGCGACCAGCCATCAGCTTCCTGATCGATAATCACCTGGGCCACGTCGGCGGCAGTCTGGCGAGCTCGCAGATTGCCCTGAATGACTTCCTGTAAATCGTCCACTGTATAGAGGTAGACGTCATCCAGAGTCTCGACCTCCGGTTCTATATCCCGGGGGACAGCAATATCGACCATAAACATCGGCTTGTGACGGCGTTTTTTCAGCGCCGATTCCACAGCACCTTTACCCAGAACCGGTAGCTGACTGGCTGTAGAAGAAATAACGATGTCCGCCTGAGGCAGATGATCGTGAATGTCCGATAGCAGAATGGCATTGGCGGAAAAATCCGCGGCCAACTCCTGAGCACGACTGAGAGTTCGATTGGCAACCGTAATCGATCCCACCTTTTTATCTCGCAGATGGCGGGCCACCAACTCAATAGTTTCGCCGGCACCAATCAACAGTGCATGAACATCTTTTAGGTCGGCAAAGATTTGCTCCGCAAGACTCACCGAGGCATAGGCAACAGATACGGGGTTTTGGCCTATGGCGGTTTCGGAACGCACTCGCTTGGCGGCGGCAAAGGCGCTTTGAAAAACCTGATTGAGGTGCGTGGCAACCGTGCCGGCCTCGCGACCCACGGCATAGGCTGATTTAATCTGACCAAAAATTTGCGGCTCGCCGAGCACTAGAGAATCAAGGCCGCTGGCAACACACATAATATGTCGCACCGCCTGCTGATCCCGGTGGCAGTAATAACAGTCCTGCAACTGTTCCAGGGCTACGCCCTTACAATCTGCCAACCAACTCAGAATCTGCTCGTCGCTGGCGTCTCCGTGAAAATAGATCTCGGTGCGATTACAGGTGGATAGCAGGGCAATTTCGCCGCCCGGCAGCTGTTCCAGAGCATGCTGCAGAGACTCAATAACGGTTTCTGGAGCAAAGGCTACACGGCCGCGGAGATCCACGGAAGCGGTTGTATGATTGATGCCAAATGCCAGAATACCCATGATGACTGTGCTGTTTGTCTCTCTGCTACTTGCTTAATTATCTGTCTATACTCAAAATCAAAGCCTATTAAATATTGAGCCAGATATTGAGCGAAATGCTGACCGCTACTTTAGGCGGGAGATTTTACACCAGTCTGGCCAGCATAATCAGAAATACCATAAAAAAAGGACAATGTTGGAAAGCGCGCTAATCTTTTGCCCTTATAAAGGTCTTAACCAACGGATCCCAAAAAAAGAAGATGATGAAATTGCCCAAAGCTATTCTCTCAGCACCCTTCGCTATCAGTCTCTTTGTACTGCTAACAGCCTGTACCTCTGTACCGGAAATCGACAGCTCCCCTATAACCTCAGCATCCGATGACAGCATAGAATCTCAAGACCAAGCATTAGCACCGACCAAACCCTTTGACGAGGACTCTCTTTATCAAATATTAGTTGCAGATGTAGCCCTGACCAGAGGTCAGTTTAAGACTGCCCTAGAGAACTATTTGGCTCAGGCTCGCGAAACTCGCGACGCCGGCATTATTCGCCTGACTAACAGCATTGCCGCTCACCAGGGAGATGCTGGAGCCATAATGGAAAGCGCGCAGCTCTGGGTCGAAGTAGAGCCGAATCATGCCGCGGCACACCGCGCAGCACTACAAGCTTTCGCCCTGCACAAGCGACCCTTTGAAGCGCTGGAGCAGGCCTCATGGCTGTATCGCAATGAAAATGATGTCGAAGCCTTTTTGGCGGTAACGGCGATTAACGAGGGCAACAAACAAGCATTAATTCCTCGTCTGATGGAAGCCTACAGAGCCCTGCCTCTGGAACCAGACCAGCAAGCTACGGCAGAATTGGCAGTCGCGATTTTGTTTCGCGAACTGGGTGATCTCGACAGTGCTCTATCTACCGGTCGATACTTTTTAACTCTGGCTCCAGACAACCAGCGCGGTCTGCTTCTATTAGCTCAACTGCTGCATCAGCAAGATAGGGTAGCTGAGGCTTCGGCTCTGCTTGCAGATGCATTGCAACGCCAACCAGACGACCGCAATCTGCGCCTGCAATACGCACGTTTTTTGACCCTACTCGACCGGCCCAAGGCGATCCTACAGTTCGAACTATTGAGAGCACAGAATGCCGACGATCAGCAGATAAACTTTTTGCTCGGCCTGCTCTACCTCAATCAGGGTGACCAAGAGCTCGCGACATCGCTGTTCCAGCAGGCCTCTCGAGATCCCAACATGAGAGCAGACGCCCAGTATCATCTCGCCACCATCACCGAACGCAATGGGGATTTTGCCGCTGCATTAGAGCACTACCAGCAGGTCAAATTCGGCCGCAACTATCTCAGCGCCGCATCCAGAGCTACCATTCTGTTGGCCAACGGCTATGGCATAGATCAGGCCAGAGCCTATCTGCAGACTCTGCGACGTCAACAACCCAACCAGACCTCCGAGCTAATTCGGCTGGAGTCCAATCTACTGGTCAGCAATAACCAGAGTGATCAGGCTATTGCGCTTCTCAGTAGCGGCCTGAAGGTCAACCCAAGTGATGCAAACCTGCTCTATGCTCGGTCAATGGTGGCGGAGCTGCAAAATAATTTTGCTCTCGCCGAACAGGATCTGCGCGCCCTACTGGCCCAGGATGCGGATAATCCCACGGCCCTTAATGCCTTAGGTTACACCATGATTTTGCACACCGATCGCAGTGAAGAGGCCTACCGGCTGATCAAACGCGCCTATCTGCTTAATCCCGGAGATCCGGCGATTATCGACAGCATGGGCTGGGTCTTATTTGTGATGGGCAAGGCCGAAGAGGCGCTGCCTTATCTTCAGAAAGCCATGGCGATTTTGCCCGATCCAGAAATTGCTGCCCACCTTGGTGAAGTGCAGTGGTTTCTCGGTGACCGGCAAGCGGCCCTGCAAAGCTGGCAGCGTGGCCTTGTCCAGTCGCCAAATCATCCAACCATTAAAAGCACCATGCAGCGCCTTGGTGCCGATGGCTTAAATCCAGATGCTCTCAATCCAGGCACTTTCAATCCAGATACGCTTAATCCAAGCACCATCAACCCAAACTCTGATGTAGACTCTGCGACTCTTATAGATCTCAGCCATTCAGAGCCAAATCAGTGAGCAAAGCCCTTCTACTTATAGCCGTCTTTATTCTTGGCGCCTGCGCTGTGCAGCCGCAGATCCAAAGCACAGGCCCCAGTGATTGGCAGGCCTATCAGCTACGCGTGTCACAACTCAACGATTGGAGGCTTGCTGGCAAGCTTGGTTTTCGCGGGCCAGATAACGGAGGCAGTGCCTCAGTCAACTGGCGGCAACGGCAAGAGAATTTCCAACTGCAACTCTCCGGCCCCTTTGGCGCTGGCAGTGCGACCCTATCGGGCAATCAGCAAATCGCTGAAATGCTCTACCAAGATAAACTTTATCGACAGACGCCACAGCAGCTCGCCACTCAACTCATTGGCGTGCCACTGCCCGTGGACGCGCTCAGCTGGTGGGCCCGGGGTCTGCCTTCACCAGATCAAGAATTGGCCAGTAACATTGCTACCAGCCCTGAGGGCTATGCCAGCAGTTTCGACCAGGCGGGCTGGCAACTTAGCTTTAGCCGTTACTCAATGACGTCTGCAGGCAGCTTGCCGGGTAAAATTGTTGGCACACACCAGCCCAGTGAAAATAGGCGCTACTCCTTTAAGCTGGTAATATCCGACTGGTCATTCGTCAAATAAGAACCGTTCCACCATGATGCCTTCGATCACCTTATCGGCTCCGCCAAAACTCAACCTGTTTTTACATATCACAGGGCGGCGTGACGACGGCTACCACAACCTACAAACCCTATTTCAATTGCTGGATGGCGGCGATCTGCTGACATTTACTGCAACCAATAGCGACGCCATCAGCTTGTCGCCGCAAATTGAAGGCGTCCCTGAAGAAGATAATTTAATTGTTCGCGCGGCGCGGATTCTGCAAGAAAAAACCGGCTCTAAATTGGGCTGTGAGATTGTCGTCGATAAAAAGCTCCCTATGGGTGCCGGCCTCGGCGGTGGCAGCAGCAATGCGGCGACCACACTTTTGGCCCTGAATCGCCTTTGGGACCTTGATTTACCCCTAACCGAACTGGCTAAATTGGGCGCTGCACTAGGCGCAGATGTACCGGTTTTTGTCATGGGTCGCAGCGCCTTCGCCGAGGGCATTGGGGATGAATTAAGCCACTTTGATATAGCTGATTGCTGGTATTTAGTCATTACCCCTCCCTGTAAGGTGTCAACAGGCGAAATATTTTCAAATCCTCAATTGACAAGGCACTCCCTTCCGATCAAAATACGCGCCCTCTCGGAGGAGCAGTACAGGAATGACTGCCAGGCTATTGTCGAAGAACTCTACCCACAGGTTAAAGAAGTGGTTGAGTGGATTAGAAACTTCGCAAG
>CAJQJT010000023.1 GCA_905478725.1 uncultured Pseudomonadales bacterium | reverse complement strand
TGAGAGAAGGTGATGTGATTTATTTCAGCAAAAGTGAACATGCACGCATGTATGTCAATTCAGTACCTGTATTCGATGTGGATGTTGGCGCCAATGGCTCACAGATGGCAGCGCGTATTGTAAAACCGCTGGCACCGAACAAATAAAGCGCGGCTTACCTTTTTAGATGAGCCTCTTAGGCATTTATTGCAATGCCGAACTGGTTAAATATTTAGTTACGTAAGAGAGAGAAATAATATGTCCGATACCAATGTAGACGTTTTAGATTCGACAGAATTGGATGACTTGAAAAACAAAATTAATGCCGATGTACTGCAAAATATTCCAATCACTATTTCCGTTGAAGTGGGCCGCACCTCGCTAAAAATTCGCGATTTAATGCGTCTCACACAGGGCAGCGTGGTGGAACTTGACCGCCTAGCTGGAGAGCCCCTCGACCTACTGGTGAATAATACCTTAGTAGCCCAGGGTGAAGTGGTTTTAGTCAATGAACGCTACGGTGTGCGCTTAACGAGCGTAATACCTGCCGCTGATCGCGTTAAAAATCTTTAGAGTAGCAATCCCATGGCTGACGTTGGTTGGAATGAATGGTTGTCGATGATGGCATCTCTGGCAGTGGTGTTAGTACTGCTAGCCGCGACCCTGTTTGGCCTGAAAAAAATGGGTATGACAAACGCTGCTGATGGAAGCAAGAAATTGCAGGTCCGCGAAGTGCACAACCTGGGTCCGCGACAAAAATTAATCATTGTGAAAATTAACAACGAAGACGTTTTGCTCGGCGTTACACCTCAGGCGATAAACCGATTGGGCAATTGGCCCGATCAACAATCCGCTGGCGACACAGAATCTGCAGTAGTGGTTGAAGCAGATTCCAAGAGTGATAATCCGAGTGTTTTTCAAAAACTTATCAAGCAAATGACCGATTCAAAAGAAAAATAATATGTTGTCGAAAAAAACTATTTTCACAAAATTTTTGCTTGCTGCGTTGGCCCTGATCGGACTATCCATTGCATTGCCCGCCGCTGCTCAAGTGGGTCTGCCGGTGGTCAATATGGTGGATGACGGCACTGGTGGCACAAAGTACAGTTTGACATTGCAGCTACTTGCGCTGATGTCGGTACTCACGCTACTGCCATCACTACTGTTAATGATGACCTCCTTTGTGCGTATTATTATTGTTTTTTCACTGTTGCGTCAGGCTCTGGGTACGGCTCAGACACCACCCAATCAGGTGTTGGTTGGCCTCGCTCTGTTTCTCACGCTATTTATTATGTCGCCAGTTTTGACCTCTGTTTACGACGACGCCATTACCCCCTATTTTGAAGAGCAGATCAGTTTTGAAACTGCCCTAGACGCCGCTGAAGCGCCAATCAGAACCTTTATGCTCAATCAAACGCGCGAGTCGGACATTGGCATGTTTCTGGAAATTGCCGGCAACACTGAAGTCACTGAGCCCGCGGATGTGCCCTTTTTAACTTTAGTGCCAGCCTTTATTACATCGGAATTAAAAAGCGCATTTTCCATCGGTTTTCTTATCTATATTCCCTTTGTTGTTATCGACCTAGTAGTCGCCAGTGTACTGATGTCTATGGGTATGATGATGCTCTCACCAATGATGATCTCAATGCCGTTTAAGCTAATGCTGTTTGTCTTAGTCGATGGTTGGACTCTAATTATGGGATCTCTGACCGCCAGTTTTGCGATCAGCTAGGAGAATCCGATGGATGCTGCACAGGTTATTGATTTAGGTCGTGAAGCACTTTGGGTTGCGGTGATGGTTGCCTCGCCACTGCTTGGTGTTGCCCTGGCTGTAGGTCTTGTAGTGGGTATTTTTCAGGCTGCTACTTCGATCCAGGAAATGACCCTGAGCTTTATTCCCAAGCTTGGAATAATGGTGGTTGCGCTGTTGATTTTTGGCAGCTGGCAAATCGGCGTGATGGTCGATTTTTTCCAGCGTATCTATGAGCGTATTCCCGCGCTGTTTGTCTGATGGATCTCCTCGTCTCCGAAGTAGTTGAGCGTTTTTATGTGCTGCTCTGGCCGATGATAAGGGTCTCCGCTTTTCTGCTCGCTGCGCCGTTCTTTTCCCTGCGTTCTGTCACCGTACGTATTCGTGTATTACTCGCCGCACTACTCACCCTGATGATCTATCCATTAGTTGACTGGCCAATCATTGACCCCTATTCAGCTGCGGGATTGCGTGAGATATTTAATCAGGTCTTGATCGGCACAGTGATGGGCATGCTGTTGCAGATCGTCAATGCTGCACTAGTGGTTGGAGGCCAAGCGGTGTCAGGGTCCATGGGCCTGGGCATGGCCAATATGGTCGACCCAAACATGGGTAATGTGCCGGTTATTTCACAGTTTTTTATTATCTGTTCAACTCTGATTTTTATGGGTATCGGCGGCCATGTACTGGTGATTAGCCTGATTCTAGAGAGTTTTAGATCACTGCCCGTTGGTCAGATGCTGGCCCCAGATATGCTCATGGCCGTGCTGCTCCAGTGGAGCTCGATGATCTTTCTCGGCGCCCTGTTATTGGCGCTGCCAATTATGGTCTGCCTGCTATTTGTCAATATAGGCGTGGGTGTTATTACTCGTGCTGCACCGGCACTGAATATTTTTGCCGTGGGTTTTCCGGCGATGATACTGGCCGGCATGTTGTTGCTGTCCCTATCCATGAGCAGTATTGGTTACCGCATTCAGTGGTTGTGGCACGAGTCCTTTGAGGTTGTTGGACAAGCCCTGGGAGTCACCTGATGTCAGATAAAGACTCCGGTGCAGAAAAAGATCAGGACCCCACCGCCAAGCGACTGCAAAAGGCGCGAGACGACGGTCAGGTAGCCCGCTCTCAGGAGCTTTCAGTGGCCGCCATGATGATCGGCGTGGCATTCTTTTTATATCTTTTTGGCGGCTATTTTATCGCTGGTTTGACTGCTGTGTTTGCCGCGGGATTTACCTTTGATCGCAAGGCAGTGTACGACCCATCTCTGCTGGCCTCGGCGTTTGGTAATCAAGCCTTCGACAGTTTACTTGTAGTAGTGCCGATTTTTGTCCTCGCAGTGCTGATCGCATTTGCCGCAGCAGGGGCCATGGGCGGTTATATCTTTTCGCTTAAATCCATTGCCCCGAAGGCCAGCAAACTCAACCCCCTGTCGGGTTTGAAGCGCATGTTTGGCACTAAAGCGGTGGTGGATTTGAGTAAGGCTCTGAGCAAATTTGTCTTAATCGCCTTCGTACTCTATTTAGTAGTAAGTGAAAATTTCCCAACTCTCATCAAACTTGGATTTATGGATTTGCAGCCTGCTATGCAAGAGGCTGGGCGAATAATTGCCTTTGGTACAGTACTGGTTACCCTATGTTTAATTGTCGCCGCGGGAATTGATATTCCCTACCAGCTGTATACCTTTAACAAGCAGATGAAAATGTCCAAGCAGGAAATCAAGGACGAGATGAAAGATACCGAGGGACGCCCCGAGGTCAAAGCACAAATTCGTCGCAAGCAGCGTGAGATCGCCAGTGGCATGATGATGTCAGCGATTGCCGATGCCGATGTGATCATCGTTAACCCTGAGCATTTTGCCGTGGCGTTGAGTTATGACCCGTCAAAAGATGGCGCGCCGATTATGGTCGCCAAGGTAGCAGATTTGCTCGCTCAGGCGATTCGCGAGCGGGCAAAAGAAGAG
>CAJQJT010000022.1 GCA_905478725.1 uncultured Pseudomonadales bacterium | reverse complement strand
GTACTTTAAAATATCCGCCATATTGTCTTGAATTAGCTCAACCATCTTTGGCGGTGGAAAATAGGAATTGGCCGGAACACAGAAATCAGTCAAAGCCCCTTTGAAGCGCGTGCGTGAACGTATTTCGAACATAGACGGGTTATGAAATAGGGTTTGAAAAATATCGAGATGTTGATTAGTACTCATAACAGCCTCCGCTGATCATATGGTGGTTTCCAATAATGTTTATGTCGTTGCCAAAGTATTTGCTAATGCCATTTATAAGGCGCTCTTCGAGCAATTCATTACTGCGGTACATCACACCAAGCACGGTGCCGCTATGAGCGCAGTTAACGCCCAGTGCGCCAGCTGCCAAGCTAATGGCCAATAGATCCTCAAACTGAGATTTAAAATGGATCTGCTGATTAAATTTCGCGCTCTGGGTGGCGGCCTTAGCTACGGCGGCTAAATCATTAGTGTACAAACCCGTTTTGAGTAGCTTGAGCATTGCACATAGCTCGGGCTGATGGTTGCGGTAAAGGCTGCGAGCTTTTATGCGATCAAACATCACCGTATCAATGTGGCCTCCGCAGTCTATGACCAAAATACTCATTTCCTCAGGGGCCGGCATAGACTCAAATAGTTGACCGGTTAAATGATTGATATGACTAACGCCGGGGAAATGGACAAGATCTGATGGTTCGACTTCTGTGACTGTATGAGCAAAGGCCTCGGCGGTCAGTGACAGGTCCGAAGAGCGACAAATAGCCTCAAAGGCAGCGCTTATATCCGCTGAACTTGACGCCATACCTTTGCCACGGGGAATATTGCTATCAATCTCTAGCGCATGATTAAGACTGAACTCATGCTCTTCGGCCGCGAGCAAAATAGTGTCACGAATCTTGGTATAACGGTGTTCATGTTGCAGCTGTAAGCCGGCGCTGCCGATTCGCTGCACCTTGGCATAAGAAAAAAGATTGATTGGGCAGTTTACGAGAAAGTCTTGACCATCAATGGCACCTTGCAGAAGTTCTCCGCAGGTGCCTGGCGCCTTAATAAATAAAGCGCCTAAATCGTTGGCCGGTTCTAGAACAGTCTGGTGAGCTGTAGCTTGCATAATATGTACCTTGCAAAAGTTTATACGGGTATTTTTAATAGGCGTGCGTTAGCTAGTAGCGTACATGTTGTCGTGATAATTAAGTGCGTTACTGTCGAAGTCTCTAATGAAATCCGGGAGCGGGGAAGGGGTAACATCGTCCTGTGGAATAGCCTGATTAAAGCTAATGGTATCGCCAACCTGCGCGATAAACTGGTCCATTTTGTCCTGATGCCCCTCAAGCGAATGAAAAAACGTTAGCTGTTCACGGGTATAGGGTTCCATTTCTGCACCGTCGCAAACCATAGACCAATAGTCTTCGTAATCCGCATTGCGTACATCAGTGTATTGAGTCATGGCTGTGTCCCAGTCAGACTCGTCCCTGAGTACCTTTTCAAGATAATCAGCAAGCAGTTCTGCATCGCGCAGTGAATGGGTAATGCCCATCGCAGTCCATTGATCTTTGAAACTGCACGCGTCACCGACCAGCACCCAACCTTTGCCCCAGTTCTCGCGGTGAAAGGCAACCATTCGGCCCATGGCTTTAAAGTCTTCTACTCGCGTTGCGTTTTTCACCAGAGCCGCTACATCAGGGGCAACAAATTCGTAGGTTTTAAGAAAGTTTGCCTCAGGATCTTTGCTGAAATCACTCCACCAGGCAGTGGGCCCATAAACTAATACCAGATGCCGCTCGTCCATTGTCGGGAAAATGGCAGTGCCAAACCGGCCCTTCTTATGAATACACAGCTCCGGCTTATCAATGCCCGAATAGTAACCATAATAGGCAAACGTCGACTTCTCACGCACTTTGATTTTTTGAGAATTAACACGGTGAGCAAACTTCGACATGCGCCCGTCGGCACCAATTATCACCTTGGCCCGCGCCTCTAGGATCGTTTCATCGGGGCCAGTACCACGCACCCCAACGACAACATCGTCTTCAATAATGACTGACTTTACCGAAGTGCCTTCTCTCACATCGACGCCGGAAGACCGCGCTTCATCGAGTAAGACCTTGTCGAGGTAGAATCGTCGTGGGCCACAGTAGTAGTCCACCACGCCATCGTCATCGCCATGAAGAGACATAAAACGGTCGCGAACCGCCTGCAATGGCACGCCGCCATGCAAGCGAATTCCCTCAATATTGACTTCGAGTTGTTTAAAGTGCGGTGTTTGTTCAAGAATTTTGTCCGCCACGCCCAAGCGGTTAAGGTATGACATGCCGCGAGGCCAAATAAAGTGGGTTGAATTTGTATCCCGCGGAAAGATATCCTTTTCCACCATCAACACCTTGAAGCCTTTGCGGGCAAGCCAGGTTGCCGTGGGTGCGCCAGAGACGCTGCCACCTATAACAATCACATCAAATTGTTCCATCAGTAATATCCTCCTTTTTATTTTGATTAACTCGGCTAGATGGGATAAACCGAATGAAGAGCCGAGTGCATACGTGTAACAGAGAGCTTAATAAGCCTCTCTGTACACAAACCCCTCAAGAGACACCCGGTACATCTGGTTGGCCGGTTTGTATCTCATACAATATTTGGTTGGGTAATACCCCGCAGTTTCAAAAGCCATCGGGGTTTTAATAGGAGTGCAGAAATTAGGCTTCTCTAACAGAAAATCCCGAGACACCATTGGCTCGTAAAACGTAATCTGACTATCGTAAGAACCCTGAATAAACGTATGGGTAAAATCACCGCCATTCAGTTCAGGGCTAGTTGAATCCACGTAATGGTTGCCCATATGTGCAAACGCCAGCTGAGTATTAATGAAATCGGAGTGAATAAACTGACTGGGTAGCGGCATAATCGCGATCTGCTCCTGCACACAATTCATCAAGCCAGTGCAGGGTCCCGGAGTGATTTGCTTACGCTCAATATCGGATGTCAGATAAAAGTGAAAGTCGAAGTGTGGGCTGTCGTATACACCGGAGGGAACATGGCCGTGAGGCTCCCAATTGATGGTAATGTTTTTAAACGGCGTTAAATCGCTGTTGAAATATAGTGTGCGAGAATGGCCTCCGGTGCATTCATTATGCAAATCAATGTTGTCGTTACTGTCAAGGTCATAACAGGTTTTGCCATCATTGAGAGGGTGCATTGGCAGGTTTTGCAGGGTCGTCTTTGGAAACTTAACGCCAATAGCCTTGGGTTTCCCGCGCCTTGAAACTTGCACAAACGTCTGATAATACCCGGTTCCAATCGAAGCTCGGTCATTCTTGTGAGAGACAGCATTGCCGTGATTGACATCTTGTTTGCTGCCTGTCGCAAAGGCGCCAGAACTGCCTGCAAGCAAGGCTAGTGCAATAGCCATATTTTTAATGATCATATAATAGCTCCTATGACTGTGGCCATATTGGGCACAGACAAATTTTTTATGTTGAGAGGTAAAAACCAAAATTATTTTCAATAACTTGGCGAAACTATGGTTGCAGGATATAGCGGCAGAACATATAGCCGAATAAGGCTATTCGTGAGTTTTTGCGTGGTTTTAAAAAAGGCTAGATATTTTCGGCCAGTCACTGCTGCGGCCAAACAAGCAACGCTAAGGGCTTTATGCTCCCCCTCGGTGTTGTAACTCTATGCAGCAGCGATGCTGCTGCTCAAAATAGGGTAAAAAATCCAGCAGCGGCCCACCTAATAGTTGGGCGACCAAGAGAGTAGCCACGAGTGCTCAAATAAAGAGACCACCAAGACAGCGAGGGAGAAAAGAAATAATCTGTGAGGGAGTGAAAATGACGAAGCAGCTCAAGTAAAAGCGCGAGAGACCTTACTTATTATGCCGTCGCTTCGGGAACACGGGCAGCTGATGAGGTTCATGCTCGGCGAAGGAATTGATGCAGCCAATAATGAAGCACCCAGTCTGTCATCTCGAGCGTAGTCATTTGCGGCGCTTCCGTGCTAAATGATCAAATAGCGCAATATATTGCCCAGTCAGCTTATGGGACGGTGCGTAATATATCAGCGGCACGCACTCATTGTGCGACTCTTTCATTTTCACCGACTGATTCAGATAGGTAGGAATCACCGGCAGCTTCTCTTTTTTCATCTCGGTAATCAATCGAGTGGGTAACGATGCTGTGGGCTGAAACTGATTCACTACAATGCCGCCAACACTTAAGCCTTCATTATGGTCCTCACGAATTTCATAGATCACATCGAGAATCGAGTACAGCGCCTGCCTAGAAAAAGCATCGCAGTCAAAGGGGATAAGCACTGTATCTCCGGCGATTAACGCCGAGCGGGTATAAAAATTTAACGCCGGTGCCGTATCTATATAAATCTCATCAAACTCACTATCGAGATTATTTAACAGATCTCGCAGTTTGTAGATCTTCTGCCGCGACTCAAGCTTGTGCTCAAGGGCCAGCAGGTTGACGCTGGAGGGCAGTACAGAGAGATTTTCGTAAGGGGTTTGATGAACATAGTCCAAGGGTTCATTGAGCTTTGAAGAAAATTCTAAGGTGCCGTCAAAATAGTCGGCAACGGTATTTTCTTCAGGGCTGTCGCCGAGTAAATAGTGGGTGGAGTTACACTGGGAATCCAGATCCACTACCAGTGTGCGTTTGCCCCTTGAGGCGCTAATGGCTGCTAGATTACAGGTGATGCTGGATTTTCCAACGCCGCCTTTCTCATTAAAAATAACTCTGCGCATTTGCTTGGCTCCACTTTCTGTCAAAGGATGGCTGATTCTACCCAAACTCAAGGCTAAAGCGATAGTGGCGGGTGGACAAAATCCCGTTTTAGTTAGCTGCTCGGATAGAGCGGTTTAAGCTCTGCCTTGTCAGTTTGTGCGGTTTTGGTTTTCGGCACTATGGCATTGCGGACCAAATTGACCAGCAGTTTCAGGTCTGGCTGTTGCTCAGAGCTGCGGTTGTACAAGGCCTGATCAAGCAGGTCAAACTGCTGCTGTAGCTGTCCATCGTCGAGCAGTGCCGCAATCTCAGCTAGGGTTTTAATTTTTTGCTGAGGGAAAATACAGCGACCCCAGGCGAGAAGGCTATCGCGCAGTGGCACTAGATCTGATTTTCGCGCTGCCCGTTCTATATTGGTGAGCAGCTGCTTGAGTTCCAGCCGTGCACTATTCAGTCCGCTCAAATCCCTGCGTGGCGCTGCCTTCGAGGAGCGGCCTAGCGATACAAATAACAGCACCAATAACAGCACCAATAGCAGGGCATTGCCGGCCACTGACAGTTGCAGTGCCAGGGATGAACGCAGCTCTGCCATAAGCGACTTTGGCGCCTCTGGTGTAGCCTCTATGATTAGACTGTTACCCCCAACTGCTGCGTTGGGCGCTGGACTATAGGGGTTCACTGCACTGACCTCGGCTGCAGCAACCTGCAGGGTTACGGCGTCCAATGTCGCCGTCTGCATACGCTGTTTGCGACTGTTCCACCAGCGCACACTTACCGCTGGAACTGTGATTTCTCCCGGGCGATTGGGTACTAGGGCAAAGGATTCACGACGAGTGCCGGTAACACCGGCGGCGTCGGCACTGTCACCCAGCTGCGGCTGGTCGGGATAGATTTTATAGTCGTCGCTTTCGCTGAATGACAGGGGCATTATTTGTGCGCCGGTTAAATCTTTGGCGGTGATATTAATCGTCCTGGTGATTGGCTCGCCGACTTTAAGCTCATTTAGAGAGCTGCTCCACTGCTGGTCGAGGCGAACACTGCTGGCGGGCATCCAGTTATCTATATCAATCTGGGTGGGGCGCGCCATTACATTGATCGTTTTTGCATCGGTGCTGCGGACTATGCGATTGCCTCTGGCGCTAAAACCGCCATAGCGATTATTGCTCGCTTCGTAAGCCGAAAAGCGCAGGGCGGGTATTTGCAGTTTGCCGCTGGTCTGAGGGAATAGGGCGTAAACGATTTCAACCACCTGATAATTTTTACCGGCGACATTTTTCTGGAATTGCGTCTCCGAGACTTTTTGCATCAGTGCATCATCAACCGTTAGCGGATCCAGGCCCAAATCGCTGAGTCGCACCGAGGTATAGAGTCGGTGGGTGAGTAGCAGCTGTTCCTGAATATAGACTTCGGATTTATCCACCAGAGTTTCGGTGTAAACCGGCTGGCCAGCGGCTGATGCGGCGGTGGCTTTGCGCACGGTGATTTCGATGGCGTTGCTGATATCTTTTTTATATTTAATCGAGGGGACTAATAGGCGGCCAATGCGCTTGGGTGCCAGGAGCAAGTTCCAGTCGGTGTAGGACTGAGTCTGGCCATTAACTCGGGAATATTGCTGCTGACGACTGGTTGAGAGAATCTCGAAGTCGCTTTCGATCACGGTGAAGTCTGGTTCGCCGATTAGCGCTTGGGAGTCTAGGCGCACTAAAAGCTGTAGGGTTTCATTGCTGTCGATAATGGTGCGGTCTGCGGTGGCAGTGAGGCTCGCCCAGCTGTGGCTGCAGAGGAGGGTCATGACAACCATCAGTGCTATGGAACAGGCCCGCTTAAACGGATTATTTTTCATGTACATCATTATCATTACTACCAACGCTCTTGCTGTTCATTATTGGGAGGGACGGGGCGGCGCGGTTCGAGGGCGCGCTGGCGAGATTGATAGCGGAATTTCTCCCGCAACAAGCCACCTGGGTCATCTGGAACACGACGCAACCACTGTTCTAATTCTTGCTGGGCCTGCTTTTCGGCTTCACTTTCTTCTTCGGTAGGCTCTTTAGTAAGGTCAGGGGCATTCTGCTCCTGTTCTTGGGCCTCTTGTTCCTCTCGCTCGCGCTGCTGCTCTTCAGATTCTTCTGACTCGCCTTCTGTTGCCTCGGGCTCTTGTTCGGAAGGATTCTGTTGCTGGGAATCCTGCGGGTCAGACTCTTGGCTCTCTGATTCTTGGGATTCTGAATCCTGTGGTTGAGAGTCCTGTGATTGAGAATCCTGTGACTGAGAGTCCTGGTTCTGCTCAGATTCCTCTGAATTTTCCGAGTTTTCTGAATCTTCAGCCGAATCTTCAGAGCTCTGCTGTTCTTGCTCCTGCTGCTGTTTAAGTTGCTCAAGTAGCATTTTATTGGCGCCGGCATCCTCCATATCAGGATTCAGAGCCAGGGCCTGATCATAGGCTTCGATAGCGGCGTCAAGATCCCCTGAATGGGCCAGGGCATTACCACGATTGTAGTGGCTGTCGGCGTCTTCATAATCTAGATAGTCGCTGATTGCCGACTCGTAGTCGCCGGCCTTATAGGCGGCACTGCCACGCCATTGGGGATCTTTGAACAGTGTCTGTGCTGTTGCCGCATCACCGCTCTGTAGTGCGTCACTGGCCTGCTGGTCGGCGGTCTTCCAAAGATCCTGCCAGCCAAGGGCTGAGGCGGGATCAGAAAATAATATGGGTGCCAGCAGAATTACCGCAATATTGCCTTTGCGGAAACTCAGCAGGATGATTGGCAGCACCAAAAATGCCAACCAAAAACCCTGATCATCCCAGAGGTCAAAGGAGCGCTCTAATTCTTTAGTGGCGTCTGGAAACAACTCTTCAGTAGTGGCCAACAAGGCTTCTATATCTGAATCATCGGCGCTCATACCGGCGTAAATACCGCCATTATTTTGCGCTAACATTTGCAGCGAAGCCGGAGAGAGTTTGGGAATAACAATCGCGCCATTAGCGTCTTTAGCAAAGCCCCCAGCACCAGTGGGGATCGGCGCGCCCTGTTGGGTGCCCACGCCTAATATCGAGAGTCTGAATTTACCGGCTTTCGACATCATCGACTGGATAGTATTAAATGCGGACCGCGATACCCCGTCGGTGATCAGCAGCAGATCCCCTTGCTGGTAGCCACCATTTATCGCCAGCTCCAGAGCTGTCTCTATGGCATCTTCGGTATTGCTGCCGTACTCCGGCAATAAGGTCGGGTGTAGCACGGGCACTAGGCTGATAATGGTATTGCTGTCCTCAGTCAGAGGCGTCAATGTATAGGCCGCGCCGCCGTAAACTACTAGCGCGCTGAAGCCTTCACTGCGGTTCTTGAGAATGTCGATTAACTTAAAGCGCGCGCGTTCCAAGCGGCTGGGCTTAACATCTTCGG
>CAJQJT010000021.1 GCA_905478725.1 uncultured Pseudomonadales bacterium | reverse complement strand
CTCGGAATTACCGGTACCGGTGGTGCTGGTAAGTCCTCACTAACTGATGAGTTGATTCGTCGTTTCCGTCAAGACAGTGCCGATGAGCTCAAGATCGCCGTACTGGCCATTGACCCGACTCGACGCAAAACTGGCGGCGCCTTACTGGGTGACCGCATACGTATGAATGCGATCTATCATCCCTCTATCTATATGCGCTCCATCGGCACCCGCGGTGCCACCGGTGAAGTACCGGCAGCGCTCAAGGATATTGTCTGTGCCATGCGCCTCGGCGGATTCGACATGGTGGTTGTTGAGACCCCAGGTATCGGTCAGGGTGATGCGGGAATCGTCCCCTATGTGGATATCCCGATCTATGTCATGACCCCAGAATTTGGCGCCCAGAGCCAGTTGGAAAAAATCGACATGCTCGATTATGCCGAGCTGGCGATTATCAATAAATTTGATCGCAAAGGCAGCGACGATGCCTATCGCGATGTGTGCAAGCAAGTGCAGCGCAACCGCGAAGCCTGGACTCAGTCGCCGGACGAGATGCCTGTATTTGGCACCATTGCCTCACGCTTTAATGATGACGGTGTCACCGCCGCCTATCAGGAGCTGGTGGTACTTTTACAACGCCGTGGACTGCGCAGTTTTGAACAGCATCTGGCGAAAGTGGATCGCCGCACGCCGTCGGAAAAAACAGTTGTTGTGCCTGCAGACCGCCAGCGCTATCTGGCTGAGATTGCCGCCAGCGTGCGCAACTATCACAAGCAGGTTGTGATTCAGGCCAATTTGGCTCGCCAGCAGCAGCAGCTCGCGGCGACCAAAACCATGTTGTTGGAAAATGGCAGCGAAGCACCAGAGACTATCGACAGCCTGATTGCCGAACGCAAACAGGCTATGGATGCCAAGGCCAGCAGCTTGCTGGAAAACTGGCCCTCAGTCGTGGAAGCCTACAGCGGCGATACTAAAATCGATGTCTTGCCCAACGGTAAAGAGATTGTCACCAAGTTGAATACCATCTCTCTGGCGGGCAACAAGATCTCTCGGGTTTCGTTACCGCGCTTTGAAGATCACGGCGAACTGCTGAAGTGGCTGATGCGTGAAAACCTGCCCGGTGAGTTCCCCTACACTGCCGGTGTCTTTCCCTTTAAGCGCGAGGGCGAAGATCCAGCGCGTATGTTTGCCGGTGAGGGCGATGCCTTTAAAACCAATCGCCGCTTTAAGGCCCTGTCTGAGCACTCCGATGCCAAGCGCCTCTCCACAGCCTTTGATTCGGTCACACTCTATGGCTTTGATCCCCATGAGCGTCCGGATATTTACGGCAAGGTAGGTAATGCCGGTGTTTCCATCTGTACTCTGGATGATATGAAAGCCCTCTATGATGGCTTTGATCTCTGTAATCCAACCACCTCAGTTTCCATGACCATTAATGGTCCGGCTCCCACTATCTTGGCGATGTTTTTAAACACTGCCATTGATCAGCAGGTGGATCAGTTTGTCGCCGAACACAGTCGTCAGCCCAAGGATGACGAGTTCCAAGAACTGCGTAGCAATACCTTGAAGCGCGTACGCGGAACAGTTCAGGCGGATATTCTCAAGGAAGATCAGGGTCAGAATACCTGTATCTTCTCCACCGAGTTTAGCCTGCGCATGATGGGTGATATGCAGCAGTACTTTATCGATGAGCAGATTCGCAACTTCTACTCAGTGTCGATTTCCGGATACCATATTGCCGAAGCCGGTGCTAACCCGATCTCTCAGCTGGCCTTCACATTATCGAATGGCTTTACCTTTGTCGAAGCCTACCTAGCTCGGGGCATGAAGATCGATGATTTTGCCCCCAACCTGTCGTTCTTCTTCTCCAATGGCATGGATCCAGAGTACACAGTGATGGGTCGAGTGGCTCGCCGTATCTGGGCGACCTCTATGCGCGATCTCTACGATGCCAACCCACGCAGCCAGAAACTGAAATACCATATTCAGACTTCCGGACGTTCCCTGCATGCCCAGGAAATGAACTTCAACGATATTCGCACTACCCTGCAAGCCTTAATCGCGATTTACGATAACTGTAATAGCCTGCACACCAATGCTTACGATGAAGCCATTACCACGCCTACGGAAGAGTCTGTGCGCCGAGCGCTGGCGATTCAGCTGATTATCAATCAGGAGTGGGGCCTGGCAAAAAATGAAAACCCCAGTCAGGGCGCTTTTATTATCGACGAGCTAACTGATCTGGTTGAAGAGGCGGTACTCCAGGAATTTGAGAAAATTTCTGATCGAGGCGGCGTTTTGGGTGCCATGGAAACCGGTTATCAGCGCGGCAAGATTCAGGAAGAGTCGCTCTACTATGAACACAAGAAGCACGACGGTTCTTTCCCGATTGTCGGGGTCAACACCTTCCTTAATGAGTCTGAAGAAGAGCCCGTGGAAATTGAATTGGCCCGCTCAACGGATGCCGAAAAGCAAAGTCAGATTCAACGTCTGCGCACCTTCCAAGAGACCCACAGTGCTGAATCAGCGGAAGTGCTTAAACGCTTGCAGGATACAGTGAGTGAAGGTGGCAATGGTTTTGAGGTGTTGATGGAAGCCGTGCGGGTTTGTTCGCTGGGCGAGATTACCAATGCGTTATTCGACGTTGGCGGCCAGTACCGACGCAGCATGTAATCATGCTGGGTATTTTCCGCCAGAAGGGCGTTAAAAATGTACTCATTTGGTGATTTATCAACATAAATTCCCTCACTGCGTGCATTTTTGCCTACTTCTGACGCAAACTACCGGCGCATGATGCGGTAGTGGAATAAATCCAGGAACCGCTAATCACAAAACAGTTAATTTAGGACCCCATAGCTAATGCCCAAAGCCCTCCGACTCACTCAGGTTGAGCGCAAAGAAATCTCCGACGCCAAGATGCTTGAGGCGGCGGTGGATTTGATTGTCGAGCGCGGGGCGGGCCTAGTGACCTTAAAAGATGTCGGTGAAAAAGCCGGTTATTCTCGCGGTCTGGCCGGTTATCGCTTTGGCAATAGAGAAGGTCTGTTTGATTTTGTACTCAGGTCGGTCGGCGACAAATGGCTTGGGGAACTCACTCAGGTTACGGCAAATAGCTTTGGTTACAAGGCTATAGCTGCAGCTCTGGATGCCCACATTAAATTCTGTGAAGATGCGCCGAAACATGTGGAGGCTTTTTACCGTCTCTGGTTTGACTCCATGGCGCCGGATTCACAGCTCAAAGGGGTTATCTTGGGTATTCACCAACGCCGTCGCGGCGATGTTATTAGCTGGATTGAACAGGCTATTTCTGCTGGCGAAGTGCCATCGACAGTGGATGCGGGAATGCTTGCTGATCACTTTACTGCCTCAGTGAGCGGTATTGTTTATCACTGGATGACTGATCCGGATAACCTTGATGAGATGCGCAATCTCCACGAAGCCCTAAAGCAGGTGATGCGCAGTATGTTGCGCGGCTAGCTGATTCCCCTTATAAAAGAGATATTGCCAGTCACTGTTGACGTCCCTTACCCCTTGAAGTTTCCTTCTTTACTCTGCAATCTATGATGCTTACTTTAGCGAGTTAGCCAAATCATGATTACTTTCCAGCTGAATAATAGTGCTGTGCACGTGGATATTGACCCGGATACCCCATTGTTATGGGTAGTGCGGGATCACTTTAAACTCAAGGGCAGCAAGTTTGGCTGCGGTATGGGTCTCTGCGGAGCCTGCACCATGCATGTTAATGGCGAAGCGGTGCGCACCTGCACACTGCCTATCTCTGCAGTTCAAGGCGCCGCTATTACCAGTATTGAAGGTCTGGGTACTCCGGATAATTTGCATCCATTGCAACAGGCCTGGGTTGAGTACAGTGTTCCACAATGTGGTTACTGCCAGTCCGGTCAGCTGATGTCTGCCAGCGCCCTGTTAGCGAAAAACCCCAATCCCTCCGACGACGATATAGAGATGGCCATGAATGGCAATATCTGTCGCTGTGGCACTTATAGCAAAATTAAATCGGCGATTAAGTCTGGCGCTGAGGCGATGCGTACTCAGGGAAGCCTGGTTGAGATCTTTGATCCTGTGATAACCGATAAGGAGGCAAGCTCATGAAAAAAGCTTCCATGACAAGACGGCTATTTCTCCTCTCTACTGGCGCAGCAGCCACTGGATTGATCGTTGGTTGCTCCACTGCCGCCGCTAAAGGCAGAGGTTATTCCGCTATTGCCGGTGCCTTTGAACCCAACTCCTTTATTCAAATTACGCCTGATAATAAGGTTATTTTTTATCTGCCCAGCAGTGAGATGGGGCAGGGTATTCTCGATGGTTTGACCACTTTGATTGCCGAGGAATTACGGGTTCAGCCAACGGCCATTGATGTTCGCCATGCCAGTCTTCACGAGGACTATAAAAATCCAGAGATGGGTATGCAGGCAACCGGTGGCAGCAATGCGACCCGCGCCCAGTTCTTGCCCCTTCGACAGGCGGCGGCTGACACTGCTGCGGCAATTCGCAATGCCGCAGCTAAGCAGCTTGATCAGCCCTTGGATAAAATTGTATTAGTCGATGGCCAGGTCATGGTTGAGGGCAAGTTTTATGGCTTTGGTGATTTTGTCGCCGTGGCGGCTTTGATGCCTGTGCCAGAAAATTCCCCTTTAAGAAGCCCCAAACAGTTTGACCAAATCGGCCGTCAACGGCCGCGTTTGGATGCCCTGTCCAAATCCACTGGAACCGCTGAGTTTGGTATAGATGCGGAGGTGGAAAATCTCTATCGGGCAGTGGTGGTGAGATCCCCTGTATTGGGTGCGACACTGCAGGGCTTCGATGCCTCAGCGGCACTAAAACGGTCCGGTGTAGTCGATGTGGTGAAAATTAAAAGTGGCGTGGCCGTTGTCGCTCAGTCTTACTGGCAAGCGCGACAGGCCGCCGCAGTCCTTGAGCTGAACTGGGAGAAAACCGAACTCGGCTCTTGGTCATCAGACAGTATCTATAACAAGTTTAACGAAACCCTCAATGACAGTAGTCAGAAAGGGTTGGAGTGCTGTGATGAAGGTGAGGGTGATAAGTTGTTGGATCAATCCGCGACAGTGGTTGCCGCCGATTATTACGCACCCTATCTAGCTCACGCCACTATGGAACCGTTGAATTGCACCGTTGAGGTGAATGGCGACAGCTGCGCGATTTATCTGGGCACTCAAAATGTCCAAGCCTCTGCCGGCGCCGCGGTCTATTACGGCGACTTCGATGCCGATAAGGTAAAAGTGCATCCGGCTTTTTTAGGCGGTGGTTTTGGTCGTCGCGGCCTCGGTGATGATGTTGCCGAAGCGGTGCTGATTGCGCAGAAAACCGGGCGCAATATTCAGCTGGTATGGAGCCGCGAAGATGATATGAGTAATGACTTCTATCGTCCTGCAGCGTTAGTGCGTATGCAGGCTGGCGTCTCTGAGCAGGGACTTATTGAAACCTGGGCTGTGCGCCGGGTGGGTCCAAACATTATGGGTTATATGCTCGATGAGTGGGTCGATGCGCTGGCTCCCGACTATCTCAACAAAGGCTTTGTCGACTGGTTGAGCAAGCTTGGCCGGCCTATATTTAATCGCTTCATTGCCGACCCCAGTGCTGGAGATGGTATTTATTCTGACTATGATACTCCGAACAAAGCGGTGCGCCATGTGACTCAGGATCCGGGGTTACGCACCGGTTTTTGGCGTTCGGTAGGGCACTCATCTAATGCCTTTTTTAAAGAATCTTTTATTGATGAACTGGCCCAGAGCGCCGGTATCGATGAACTCGATTTTCGCCTCGCCAACATGAAAAACAATCCGCGCCTCACCGAAGCTACCCAGCTGGTTGCGGCTAAGGCGGGTTGGGGCAAAACACTGCCGGAAGGGCATTTCCATGGCCTGGCCACTCACAGTTCCTTTGGTTCGGCAGTGGCGCAGATCGCTGAGATATCGATTAAAGGGACACAAATTATTGTCCACAAAGTCACCGCGGCGATTCATTGCGGCATGGTGGTCAATCCGGGAATTGTTCGAGATCAGGTGGAGGGAGGCATTATCTATGGCCTCACGGCGGCGCTCCATGGCGAGATAACATTGGTCGATGGTGTGATTCAGCAGAGCAATTTCCATAACTACCCGATGTTACGTATGGCCGATGCCCCGGAGGTTGAGGTGCATATAGTGGAGAGTCAGGAACATCCGGAGGGTGTCGGCGAGCCGGGCTTGCCGCCCTTGGCGCCAGCAGTGGCCAATGCGGTATTTAAGGCCAGTGGGCAGCGTCTACGTGATCTTCCCTTGAGGCTTAGCTAGTTGCTTGGGCTGCTGCTAGTCTTAATGCCATGAATAACCATCTCACCGAGCTGTTAAAACATTGGTACCCTCGTCGCGACGAGCATCTCTGGGTGCTGGCGACGGTGTATAAAACCGTTGGCCCCTGTTATCGCAGAGCCGGTGCCATGATGCTGTTCAACGATCTCGGGCAGCAGTTTGGCCTGCTTAGCGGCGGTTGTCTGGAGGCTGATATTCAGCGCCAGGCGTCGCGTGTGATGCAGAGCAAGCAGACACTGACGGTTAGTTATGATGGAGGCGATGAAGACGATATTGCCTTTCAGTTGGGTATTGGTTGCGGCGGTACAGTACATATTGTCTTGCAGCCTATTTTGGCCGAGCTTCACTATCTGCATTTAGCCGAGGTTCAGGAGCAGCTCAGTCAGGGTGGCATGGGTCTCTACTCTCAGCTTATTGCCACTGACGGGGCGGTCGAAAATCGCTGGGAAATATCTCAGCTTTCTACGGACCGCTCTACTCAACGATCTTCTCCAGAATTAATCGAAAAAAATAATCAGACTTGGCTGTTAACCCACCTGAGTCCACCGCCCCATCTGTTGGTGATTGGCGCTGGTGTCGACGCTCAGCCAGTGGTGCAGATGGCCAAGACCTTAGGCTGGACTGTGACCCTCTGGGATTCGCGACCGGCCAATGGCCGCCGTGACTACTTTATGTCAGCGGATCAGATTCTTCACCAGCCGCTGAATGAGCTGATGGAACATGGGTCTGCAATCCATTGGAATGCCGCAGTGCTCATGTCCCACAACCTGCAGATGGACGCGGATGCAATCAAAGCGTTGCAGGGGAGCGCCATAGGCTATCTGGCACTGCTTGGCCCCGCTTCTCGCAAGCAACAGGTCTTGGCTCTGGCGCAGCTGGATGAGAAAGAGCTGTCTATTCCCCTTGCCGGGCCCGCGGGATTGAATCTTGGCGCGGAATTACCTGAGGGCATAGCCCTATCCATTCTGGCCGAGTGCCACGCGGTATTGCATGGAGCTACAGCTCAGTCTTTGAATGGCGTACTCGCAGCAGTTTCTGAAACCTCATAATGAGGCAACATATAGAAGTACTGATTCTTGCCGCAGGGGCCGCCAGTCGCTTTGGTTCTGCCAAACAGTTGATCAGTCACCACGGCAAGCCGCTGCTACAGCACTGTATAGATAAGGCCAATACGCTTTGCCTCGATCGGGTTTCGGTTGTACTGGGCGCTAACCATCAACAGATTGAACCACAGATTTCAGGCGCTAAGATTATTCGCAACAATCATTGGCAACAGGGTCTGGGTGCATCTATTGCCGTCGGTGTTGAGCATATTGACCCTCAGTCTGATGGTCTGTTAATCCTCTTGGCTGACCAAATTGCCCTCGCCACTGAGGACTTAAAGCTGCTGCTGAAGGCTTTTGATGGTAGCAATACAGTTTCTGCCTATTACGCTAGCCGACGCGGCGTGCCAGCACTCTTTCCTCACAGTCTATACGCCGACCTTAAGCTGTTATCGGGGGATAGCGGTGCCAAAGCACTTTTACAGCGCGGGGATATCAATCTTGTGGAAATCGATCTCCCGCAAGCGGCCATGGATATAGACACCCCTGCAGACTGGACTCGTTTTCTCGATTCCCTCAACTAATCCGAATTGATTTTGCCTGTTCGCCTAGTTCAGGGTCGCAATAGGTAAATAAACCGGCATTCAAGCCTAAAAGAGACCCCATTCAACGAATAGTTGTTGTGCCTAGCTTTGTTGCGACTTAACCTCCTTTCCAAGCAAATTTTTTAAAACAATAACTCAAACTATTTATCCAATTAGGGGGTCTCATGGCAGGTTCAACACCAGAAGCATCAACTGCAACAGTGGCAGAGGGTCAGGTTCAGGGAAAGCACACTTTTGCGTTTATCGCGATGACATGTCTGTTTTTCTTTTGGGGCTTTATCACGGTTCTAAACGATATTTTAATTCCGTTCTTAAAAGAGTCATTTGATCTCAACTATACCCAAGCCATGCTGGTACAGTTTTGCTTCTTTGGCGCCTACTTTATTGTTTCACCCTTTGCTGGCAGATTAATCGATAAGGTCGGTTATCAGCAGGGCATCGTTATTGGTCTGCTGACTACCGCTGCCGGTTGCTGTTTGTTTTACCCCTCAGCCAGTCTGCACCTCTATCCTCTGTTCCTGTTTGGTTTCTTTGTGCTGGCCAGTGGCATTACTATTTTGCAGGTTGCAGCCAATCCTTATGTGGCAGCGCTGGGGCCAGAGAAGACTGCAGCAAGCCGTCTTAATCTCGCTCAGGCAGCAAACTCCTTTGGT
>CAJQJT010000020.1 GCA_905478725.1 uncultured Pseudomonadales bacterium | reverse complement strand
CCAGCGGGCGTCGAAGAGCAGAGCCCAGCTTATGAAGGTGAGCCGCTGATTGCCAATACACGCATCCAGACGGAACTGCTGGCCAAGATTAGCTCCATGCTGGAGAACGCTGAGGAGGACGCCCGGCTTGAGGTATCTCAGCAGGGCAGTTCAGTTGGCCATCAAGTCGGCCACCAATTTGGCAATGCACGATCTAGTCAGGCAGCAAGACAGCCTCCCTGTATGGATAAACCCCAGCTCTTTGCCGAGATCAATAAACATATCAATCATTTGGTGAGTCACCGCAGTGAGTTGGCTAGTAATGGCCAGATTACGCGGGATTTGGCTGCGGCCATTAAACAGCTTGGGCAGGGCGAAGACGGTGGTCGCTTGCATCGCAATGACGCCAGCGTTTTTCAGGTGGTGGAGAATACCTTTGCCAGTTTTGGCGAGTCCATGGTGGTGGCCCCAGAGGTGCGCCAGGTGATCAATCGCTGCGAGATTCCCATGCTCAAGTTGGCACTGAAAAAGCCAGTACTCTTTGAGCAGGAAAACCATCCCATTAGGCGACTGTTTAATGAGATGGCCAAATACGCCATAGGCCTTGAACAGGGCGATTGCGAAGACAATAAAATTTATCAGCAGATGCTCAAGCTCTCTGAGACCATGAGTGCGGACTCTTTTGAGGAGCGCAATCTGCCCCTGATGCTCAGTGAGTTTATGAGTATTATCGACCGCGACAAACGGGTTACGTCGATCTCTGAAAGCCGCGAGATCGAGCGGGTGGCGGCGCGGGAAAAAATCAACTGGGCACGGACTAGGGTGGAGGAAGAGGTGGCCAAGCGCATGGTGGGTAAAAACCATGCTCAGGGGGTTATCGATTTTGTCCAGCGCAGCTGGTGCCTAGTGCTACATGTGGCCCATCAGCAAAAGGGCGAAGTGAGCAGCGACTGGCAGGTGGCGCTCAAGCTTTTGGACAACCTGCTCTATTTGGCCAGCCGCCCAGCCAGTGAAAAAGATCTTAAATATCGCCGGGAGCTAGTTAAGCACTTGGATGTGCGCCTCGGGCATATTTCCACTGATCTGGCTCAGCGCAGTCTGCAGATCGAACAGCTCAGCGATGCCTTGGGTCTGAATCCCGAACCCCAGCGCTCCGCTAAGATCACCGAAATCGCCCCAGCAGCGAAAAAGTGGGCCAATAAGATGGTCAAGAAATACCGTCCTGGAAATGGAAATGGAAATGGAAATGGGAATGGGAATGGGAGTGGAAATAGAAATGGAAATAAAAGTGCAACTGCAGCTGAGGATTCACTGGTAGGTGAGGTCAAGCGGGTATTGATGTCGGCCGTGAAAACCGAGCTGCCAGGAAAGAATATTGCCCAGGCCGTGCATGATGCTGAGGCCATAGATACAGACGCACAACGCCGTCTGGCGACCATGAAAACCGGTTGCTGGATCGAGCTGGGGGGTGATATCAAAGCCCATAAGCGGGGTAAGCTGGCGGGGATCGTTGGTCCCTCCTGGAAGTATGTGTTTGTCGACAATCAGGGCAAATTAATTGCCGAGCGCGACAGAGCGCGCTTGGCGGTAGATATTTTGAATGGTACTGTCACAGTCCTAGATAATTCCTGTCTTTTTGATAAAGCTATTAAAGAAGCAATCACGCAAATTAAAGGATTGCCCGTCGCGAGCTAGCAGATCGCCCCTTATGCAAATAGAAAACGGTTGGCTCAGTTGTGCCAGGCAAATGCCATCGCCCAATACAGACCAGCGCCCCCAGATTGCGGATATTAGTCTGCTGGTGATCCACAATATTAGTTTGCCGCCGAATCAGTTTGGTGGTGGTTATATTGGCGAGTTTTTTACGAATTGTCTGGATCCCGAGGCGGATGCCTATTTTGCCGAGATCTGCCATCTCAAGGTGTCCTCCCATCTGCTGATTGATCGTGATGGCAAGATCACTCAGTTCGCCGGATTCAATCAGCGGGCCTGGCATGCGGGGGTGTCTCAGTTTGAAGAGCGTTTCAACTGCAATGATTTTTCCATTGGCATTGAAATGGAAGGGGCCGACCATATTCCCTACACTGAGGCTCAGTATCAGGTGCTGGCAGAGGTCAGCAAAGTACTGCTGGAAACCTATCCGTTAATCAATGCGGATCGTATTGTTGGCCACAGTGATATTGCTCCTGGGCGCAAAACCGATCCCGGCCCGGCATTTCAGTGGGACCACTACAAACAACTGCTCGGCTAAGTCAGTGCCGTTACAAATACAGAGGTAAACAGTGCATTTTTTAATTATTTTGATCGCCATTGCGGTGTTGGAAAGCAACGGACAGTTAGCTTTTATTCAGCGTGATATCTGGGTGCAGAAGTGGCACGGAGCGCTGGCCAAGCTGTCGTCTTCCAAGCTGCCCGCCCTAGATAATAATCCTCGGTTAAAAGTCGCGGTTTATGTATTGGTTCCCGCGGCCGTTTTGCAGCTAGTGCTCTGGTATTTGGGCAGCGGCATACTGGTATTTTTACTCGAGTTAGCGGTCTTGCTTTACTGCTTGGGTCGCGGCGACCTCAGTGCGCAGATTAGCGTGCTGCAGTCAGATATCCAGCGCAATGATCTTCAGGCTGCGTTTCATGATGCGGCGGTCTTTAATATTGGCCATCGCGCGGTTTCAGCGGACAACGCCGCAGGGCTATTTCGCGAACTGGCGGCGACATTGCCCTACAGATTGTTTGAGCGCAGCTTTGTGGTGGTGTTCTGGTTCTTTTTTCTCGGCGCGCCTCTGGCTTTAGCCTATCGCTTGTTAGCACTGCATGGTGATATGCAGTTGGGGTCGGTGGATGTTCAGGTGGATGAAGAGCCGGAGTTAGATAAAGAGCAGAGCAGTGAAGAAGATTTTATTGAGATACTTGAGGATACGGCTCCAGATGAGGCCAATAAACTGCTCTGGTATCTCGAGTGGATCCCAGTGCGAGCCCTAGCCCTGACCCTGGGTTTGATGGGCGACTTTTCCAAGGCCACTGCGCCTCTAAAAGAATTAGTCTTTTGCCCCAAAACCTCAACCGCCGATGTGCTGAGGCTCTGCGTGTTGGGTGCGCTAAATAATCAGCCTGCAGAGGCTATGGGGGCTACGGGGGCTACGGAGACTGCAGAGCCGACAGAGACTATAGAAGCTAATGAAGTGGAGGAAACCGCAGCCCTCTCTCAGGTGGCCGATATAGTTGCGTTATTTAGACGCTCAATGACCGGCTGGCTGGTGGCGATTGCGTTGCTAGTACTGACTAGCTAGTGGCTTATTAACTAGGGGCTTTTTAGCTAGTGGCTTTTTAACTAGAGGCTTTTTAACTAGTGGCTCTTTAGCTAGTGGCTGTCTCTCCACCGTTCTCTCTATTCCAGGGCGCCACTTTAAAGAGTAGCAACATGCCGGGAATCGCCAGTAGGGTGCAGACATAGAAGAAGTTTTCCCAGCCCAGGCCTTCAACAATAATGCCGGTAAATGAACTGGCCACGGTGCGCGGCACTGCGGTCAGGGCAGTAAATAGCGCCAGCTGAGTAGCGGCAAAGGCCGGATGGGTAGAGCGAGCCATAAAGGCCACAAAAGCGGCGGTGCCAAGACCGACGCCGAGATATTCAAAGCTAATCACCAGCCCCAGTAACCAGAGACCTTCACCCACTCGCGCGAGCAAGGCAAAGCCGAGAATCGAAATAATCTGCACCAAACCAAATAGCCACAGGGCACGATTAATACCGATTTTAAGCATCAAGATGCCGCCTAAAATACCTCCGATAATCATTGGCCACAGGGCTGCATGTTTGGCGATCAGACCAATCTCAGTCTTGGTGAAGCCCATATCCAGATAAAAGGGTGTCGCCAGCGCCGTGGCCATGCTGTCGCCGAGCTTATAGAGCAGCATGAAGGCCAAAATTAGACAGGCCTGCCGCACACCCTGGCGAGAGAAAAACTCTTTGAAGGGATCAACTATAGCTTGATTCAATGTAGTGGGGTGACGGGCGTCAGCCTTGGGCTCGGCAATACTCAGGGTCATCACAATGCCGATCAACATAAAGGCCGCGGTAACCATAAATACAGATTGCCAGGGCAGGCTGTCGGCCAGTATCAGAGACAGAGAGCCGGGGACCAATCCGGCAATCCGGTAGGCGTTTACATGAATCGAGTTGCCCAGACCCAGTTCCTGGTCTGGCAGTATCTGGCGACGGTAGGCGTCGAGGACAATGTCTTGGGTAGCGCTTAAAAAAGCGATCAGCAGGCAGAGCCAGGCGATGCTCCAGATGTCGGTGTTAGGGTTAAAAAAGCCCAGGCCGCCAATCGACAGCAATAAACCGATCTGAGTGGCCAGCATCCAACCGCGGCGCAGACCGCCCTCAAAACCAAAAGCAGAACCCAGCTTACTTAAACCGGGAATAGCTAAACGATAGCGGTCCAGCAGTGGTGACCAGAAAAATTTCCAGGTGTAGGGCAGGCCGATCAGCGCAAAGAACCCGATCTCTTTGAGACCTACGCCTTCGGAGCGCAGCCAGGCCGGTACTAACGAGATCAGTAAATACAGCGGCATGCCCGAGGCAAAGCCGGTAAAGATACAGATCAACATACGGCGATTTAGCAGCGCCTGCTTGATGCTGGTTGAGTTCATTATGAGCCTTATTGCTATTCTTATAAGTGCTGCTGTTGCCTAGGGCCGCCAGCGAAATTGTTTGAGACTGATACGGCCGCTATTAAACACAACCCCTTCTTCTTGTAACAGTGCCCGTTGCCTTATGCCACTGTCACTCTCCGGATTCAGACTAATTTTGCCTGCGGCATTGATTACCCGGTGCCAGGGCAATGTGCTTTCAGCGGGCAGGTTGCGCAATATATAGCCGACTTGACGCGCGGCTCGGGGCAATCCCGCCAACTCTCCAAGCTGGCCGTAGGTT
>CAJQJT010000019.1 GCA_905478725.1 uncultured Pseudomonadales bacterium | reverse complement strand
TAGCTCAGCAGTAATCGAAAACATTAACCCGTCAGACACCAGTGATGTAGTAGGACATTACGCCAAAGCCACTCCAGAAGACTGCCTTGCAGCCATAGCCGCGGCCAATGCCGCCTTTGCAGGCTGGTCCCAGAGTGGCCTAGAGCAGCGCAAGCAGGTACTCGACTTTATCGGCGCAGAGCTGATTGCCCGCAGTGGTGAACTCGGTGAGATTCTCGCCCGTGAAGAGGGCAAGACCCGCGCTGAAGGCGTTGGTGAAGTCTATCGCTCCGGTCAATTCTTTCAATACTATGGTGCCGAAGCACTGCGCCTGATGGGCGAAAATACCCAGTCAGTGCGCCCAGGTGTTGATGTAGAAGTACATCGCGAAGCCCTAGGTGTTATCGGTATTGTTACCCCTTGGAATTTTCCCATGGCCGTTGCGGCATGGAAAGTGGCGCCGGCCCTGGCCTATGGCAACGCTGTAGTGCTTAAACCCGCCGAGCTGGTTCCAGCCAGTGCGTGGATATTGGCTGATATTATTAGCCGCAGTGGTCTGCCCGCTGGTGCCTTTAACCTAGTCATGGGTTCTGGCCGCGATGTCGGTGAAACCCTCTGTACTTCCCCAGATATTCAAGCAGTAACCTTTACCGGTTCTGTGGCGGTTGGCCGCCATATTGCGCGCAATGCCATCGATAATATGGCCCGTGTACAGTTGGAGATGGGCAGTAAGAATGCTCTGGTGGTATTGGATGACGCGGATATGGATGTGGCGGTTAACTGCGCCCTCGCCGGTGGTTATTTTGGTACCGGACAGAAGTGCACCGCCTCTTCACGAATTATTGTTCAGGCTGGCATTCATGATGCCTTCGTTGAAAAGCTCAGCGCTGCTGTCAGCAATCTGGTCGTCGGCCATGCTCTGGGTGAAGGCTCACAGATCGGCCCAGTGGTAGATGCCCGTCAGCTGCAACAGAATCTCGATTTTATGCAGATCGCCAAAGACGAAGGCGCCGAGTTATTAGTCGGTGGCGAGCGTTTGAACCTAGATACAGAGGGTTTCTTTATGTCTCCCGCGCTGTTTGTGAATACCACCAACCAGATGCGCATTAACCGTGAAGAAGTGTTTGGCCCCATCGCCTGTGTGATCAAGGTGGATAGCTATGAGCAGGCTCTTGAAGTGTCTAACGATTCAGACTTTGGTCTGACCTCAGGCATTATCACCAACTCGCTAAAATACGCCGGCCACTTTAAGCGTCATTCACAGTCTGGCTGTGTGATGGTCAACCTGCCCACTGCAGGCACCGATTATCACGTGCCCTTTGGCGGTCGCAAGAATTCAAGCTATGGCCCGCGAGAGCAGGGTAGTTCAGCTCGTGAGTTCTACACCATTGTGAAAACCAATTACAGCAAGCCCTACTAAGCGGGAGTCACTGATGAACCACGATATGCTCATGATTGACGGCTTACAGTACGTCAATTGGAACCGCGGACTCTTCGAACAGGCTCAGCGATCTGGCTTGCATGCAATTCATGTGACCATCGCCTACTGGGAGAACAGTCGCGAGACCCTGGAAAATATTGGTCACTGGAATCGTCATTTCCTCGATCATGGGGATCTGATTATGCCTGTGCACCAGGCGTCAGATATCCTTGAAGCCAAGCGTCTCGGCAAAGTGGGTATTATCTTTGGTTTTCAAAATTGCTCGCCCATTGAAGACGATGTAAAAATGGTGCAGATTCTGCATCAACTGGGGGTGCGTATTATGCAACTCAGCTATAACAACCAGAGCCTGCTGGCCACCGGCTGTTACGAAGAGCAAGACGGCGGTATTACACGCTTTGGTAAGCAGGTGATCAGTGAGATGAACCGTGTGGGCATGATTATCGACATGTCTCACAGTGCGGAAAAATCAACTTTAGAAGCCATAGAAATTTCTGAGCGACCCATCGCCATCACTCACGCCAACCCCACTTTTTTTCATGCTGCCTTGAGAAATAAGTCCGATAAAGTACTTCGTGCCATTGGCGAATCCGAGGGGATGCTGGGCTTTAGTATGTATCCCTTTCATCTCAACAATGGCTCAGATTGCACCTTGCCAGAGTTTTGCCAGATGATTATGCAGACTGCGGAAATGATCGGAATCGACCGTCTGGGTATTGGTTCAGATCTCTGTGAAAACTGGGATTACTCAGTATTGGAATGGATGCGCAGTGGTCGTTGGACCATGGGCATAGACCATGGCGAAGGCACTGCAGCCAGCCCCTCATGGCCGCGCCAGCCAAGCTGGTTCGCCGGATCTAAGGATATGCACACAGTAGCTCAGGGCCTTGAAGATGTGGGCTTTAGCGATACTGATATAGGCAAAATAATGGGCCAGAACTGGCAGTCATTTTTTGAGAAATCATTTGTCGGTAAGGCGCGAACATGAGCCATCAGGACGTTAAAACGTCAGCCCCAGTAATTGATTGGCCGGTGTTTATTCTGAGCGGCGGCTTCTTGATGCTGTTTGTGGCCACTGCATTATTTGATATCGAGCTGCTATCAGCCACGGTCAACAACGCCTTTGGCGGCGCGACCAAGTTGTTTGGCGCTTACTGGCAAGTGTTAATGCTACTGACTTTTTTAATTGCTCTGTATGTGGCGATCTCCGATTCCGGTAAGGCGCGACTGGGCAATCTCGATGCACCGGATATCAGCACCTATAAATGGGTGGCGATTATTATGTGTACGCTACTGGCTGGTGGCGGTGTATTTTGGGCCGCAGCAGAACCCATGGCACATTTTATTTCCTCACCGCCGCTGTTTGCTGTTGAGTCTGCTAGTCCAGAGGCGGTCTATCCGGCGCTGGCTCAGAGTTATATGCACTGGGGCTTTTTGTCCTGGTCGATTCTCGGCAGTTTGACCGCGATTATCTTTATGTATCTGCACTACGACAAAGGTCTGCCGCTAAAGCCGCGTGTTCTGCTGTACCCCGTATTTGGTGAGCGAGTATTACATGGCTGGTTTGGCGCCTTTATAGATGCGGCCTCTGTGGTAGCCGTTGTTTCAGGCACAGTGGGGCCCATCGGGTTCTTGGGCCTACAGGCCAGTTTTGGCCTCTCTGAGTTGTTTGGTATCACCAATGACTACAGCACCCAGCTGTTGATTATTCTCGGTCTAATAGCCATTTACACTGTCTCTGCAGTCTCTGGTGTCACCCGGGGTATTCAAGTCCTCAGCTCATTTAATATTGGTCTATCCATAGTGCTGATCAGCTTTATTTTACTCTTTGGGCCAACCGCGTTTATTTTTGACAGCTTTATTCAGTCTGTGGGTGTCTTGATCACTGAGTTTATTCCCATGGCCAGCTACCGCGCTGATACAGGTTGGGTGAATGGCTGGACGGTGTTTTTCTGGGGCTGGTTTATTGGTTATGGTCCACTGATGGCAATGTTTATAGCGCGCATCTCCCGGGGTCGCACGATTCGCCAATTAATTATTACCCTGTCATTGATTGCCCCGCTGGTGACCTACTTTTGGTTCACCATAGTTGGCGGTACAGGCATTGCCTTTGAACTGGCCAATCCAGGTGTCATCTCTGGTCCTTACGCTGCCTCTGGTATGCCAGCGGCGCTATTGGCCATCACCCAGCAATTGCCCTGGGGCTTTTTGATCTCAGTGTTGTTTCTGGTGCTCACAACGATCTTTGTTGCTACCACTGGTGACTCCATGACATACACCGTTTCCATGGTGATGACTGGCACCGATGATCCTCCTACAGCGCTGCGTGTGTTCTGGGGAATTATGATGGGCGTGCTGGCGGCAATACTGATCTCCGTGGGTTCCGGCGGCGTCTCGGCACTACAGTCTTTTATTGTCGTAACTGCGGTTCCAGTGTCGCTTATATTAATGCCGTCACTTTGGAATGCGCCTAGAATCGCCAAGATAATGGCTGTTGAGCAGGGTCATATAAAATAGCCCGAATAGATAGCCCGAATAGATTGTCCAAATAGATAGCCCGAATAAATAGCCCGAATAAATAGCCTGATTAAATCACTATACTAATAGTAAATTGACAGGCACCTTGATACATACATAGGTAGAGCAAGCCGTGCATAAAGATCCGCACTCAACAAATTCGTCACTCGATTCATCTTTCGACTCATCAGTCGAGACTACCGTCAGACTATTGCCATTACGACCGGCCAGCCAGGTTATGCAGCTTGAGCGCCTGGGCAGCTTTCATCAGTCACGCCTGAGTTTTATGCGCACATTGGTACGCCGAATGGTGGCCGAGAACTGGCAGATCACCAGTCCAATATTTGACCTCGACGATGAGGGTTATGGCACGGTTGTCTATCAGGTGGAGGCTAAGTTCGGCACTTTTAGTTATGTGCTGTTTTCCCATTATTTGGATCCTGAAAATCGCAATGATCGGGTGATCGCCAATCAGTGGGATCTGACGATGGCCCTCTGCGAAGGCACTGTCGACGCCGAGCAGCTTGAGTTTTTACGCGCCAATGTGCCCAAGCAGGAAGCCGGTCGGGTCGACTCTCGAGTGTTGGTTCTATCTCGCGCCAACCGCAGTGCCAGAACCTTTGAATATGTGGTTAATGAGTTGGCCTTGGGCCGTCAGCCCAACGTCGATGTCATCGCCGAGGTGGGTTATCTCTATCGCACCACCGCAGCCTACGGCAGCGGCAAGCTGGGCATGGCGGATTGGGAAAAGGTTCGCACTAAGCACCGTGATTTCGCCCGACCCTTTGCTGCGGAGATGTTCACTTGCTATATGCTGCGTCACTTTAGTATGCAGCAGGCGGACTATTTGGCCGCCCAGCGCGGGCCAACCACTGCGGTGACACTTCACCCAGAGCTTAAACGCTATCTCGGTATAGGCAACTCTACCGGTCTGGGTATGGCGCCGTTTTTAATTAATCATCCGCTGCTGATTAATCAGTGGATTGAGATGCGTGAAACCGCACTGGCTACCGCCGTAGTCGCCAGCGAGGTTGGGGTGGATAAAGAAACTATGGCGCGTCTGGATATGGCCACTGAGCGGGTGATTCAGCATCTGGGTGAGATTATCACCGCCGATGAGCGGCAAAAAAATTCCAACGTAGTCGTGGGGCAAGAGTTACAGGCCCTGCATCTATGGCTGCAAGAACAGGCCGCTGATTTGGCGATTACTCATTATGTCTGGGCGGATCTGATTCAGTATGCCGAACAGCACTGGCAGATCGAAACCCAGGAAGTGATCAACACCATGCTCATCGAACTCTATCCAGACCTGGTGGACGGTCTTGAAGAGCAGATGGGAGCGGAAGAGTCCCAGCAGATCACCCCGGAAATGTCCGTGCCTGAATTGTTGGAAATCATTGAAGATAAATATGATTGGGCCCTGGCCATCGACTTTAGCAAGCACGAGTCCATGGGGGCATTTTGGTATCGCTCTGAAGAAAAAATGG
>CAJQJT010000018.1 GCA_905478725.1 uncultured Pseudomonadales bacterium | reverse complement strand
CAAGGGCATCCACTATGGGCACACCGGCGGCAAAGGTGGTGGCCAGGGTGCGGGCAAAACGTGCGACTACAGAGTTATAAATAATGCCGCCAATAATTGGCAGCTTTAAGGAATAGCGGTCTACCTCATAGGCAAACTTCTTCGAGCGAAAGCGCGCCTCTTTAAAGGCATAGAGCCCGATACCAATGGCCACCAATATAATCAGCCAATACTCCTGCATCATTTCCGAGAGACCCAGCACAAACAATGTGAAAGCCGGCAGGTCGGCGCCAAAGCTACTAAAGGTCTCGGCAAATACTGGTACCACCTTGATCAGCAAGATCGCCGTGACCACCATGGCCACCACTAGAACGGCTATGGGGTAAGTGAGGGCTTTCTTGATTTTGGCTTTTAACTGTTCAGTCTTCTCTTTATAGGTGGCAACACGATCGAGCATGGTTTCCAGTGCACCGGCGGTCTCACCGGAGTCCACCAGGCTGCAAAATAGATCGTCAAAATAGCGCGGGCTGCGGCGCAATGCATTGGAAAAACTGCCGCCAGCTGCCACATCGTCGCGAATTTGATGGATCAGTGCCTGCATGGTGGGGTTATCAAAGCCATCGGCGACAATGTCAAAAGACTGCACCAGGGGCACACCGGCTTTCATCATGGTGGCAAGCTGTCGAGTAAACAGCGCTATATCTCCGGGGACAATTTTCTTGGCTTTACTAAATAGCGGTTTGGGCTTTTTTCTTATGGAGGTGGATATAACCCCCTGTTTGCGTAGCTGCCCTTTTACGGCAGCCAAGTTGTCAGCCTTAATCTCTCCCTGAACTTTCTCGCCTTTGCGGTTTTTACCGCGATAGATAAATAGCTGGTTTTCGGCAGTCGTGGCCATAGCCTGGTTCCTTCCTTGTACCTTATTTATTTTTTAGCTAGTCCTTGGTAATACGGTTAGCTTCTTCAATACTAATTAGACCAAGCGCGGCCTTGCGTAAAGCGGAACTGCGCAATGGTCTAAAACCTTCCTTGACCGCCGCATCGAGAATATCCAGGGAGCTGCCTCCCTCCATAATAATCCGCGAAATGGTTGGGGTGATCTTAAGGGTTTCATAGACCCCCACACGGCCTTTATAACCATTGGTGCAGAGGCCACAGCCAATCGGTTTATAAACGGTAATCTGCTCCCGGGGAATACCAATATTATCGAAGCCCTCTTCGGTGAGCACTTTGTCTGGAATATCATCAAAGGGCTGGCGACACTTAGAGCAGAGCTTGCGCCCCAGTCGCTGGGCGATAATCAGATTTACCGAAGTCGCCACATTAAAGGCGGGCACACCCATATTCAGCAATCTGGTCAAGGTCTCAGGGGCACTGTTAGTGTGTAACGTTGAAAGCACCAGGTGACCAGTCTGGGCTGCTTTAATGGAAATCTCTGCGGTCTCCAGATCGCGAATCTCACCCACCATGACCACATCTGGATCCTGACGCAAAAACGAACGCAATGCCTCGGCAAAGGAGAGGCCCACACGCATATTGATCTGGGTCTGGTTAATCCCCTCCATATTGATTTCGATAGGGTCTTCAGCCGTGGAGATATTGCGCTCCGTGGTATTGAGAATATTCAGCCCGGTATACAGGGATACCGTCTTGCCACTACCTGTGGGGCCAGTCACCAGAATCATGCCCTGAGGCCGTGCCAGGGCATCCATATAGAGCTGTTTTTGATCGTCCTCATAACCCAAGGCTTCAATCCCCATCTTGGCACTGCTGGGGTCGAGAATACGCAGCACAATTTTTTCACCAAACTGCAGGGGCAAGGTATTCACACGAAAATCAATGGCCTTATTTTTTGACAGCTTTAATTTAACTCGGCCATCCTGAGGCACGCGGCGCTCAGAAATATCCATGCGTGACATGACCTTTAACCGGGCCGCCAGACGCGGTGCCAAATTGGCTGGGGGTCGCGACATCTCCTGTAAAATTCCGTCGACGCGAAAGCGCACTCGGTAAGATTTTTCATAGGGTTCAAAGTGAATATCCGACGCCCCCAGGCGAATGGCATCGAGCAACATCTTATTCACAAAGCGCACAATCGGCGCATCGTCGTCGCCATTGCTCTCAGCTCCATCTCCGACATCGTCACTGTCGTCCATAGCCTCCATATCCAGATCATCCAGATGCACATCATCCATGGTGCCCAGAGCCTGGCCTATATCGCTATCACTATTGTTTTCCTGCCACTTCTCCAATGCTTCAGTGATATCCGAATAGAGCGCCAGCACCGGCTCCACTGCAACACCGGCCTGAAATTGAATCTCAGTAATCGCCCGCTGATTAGTCGGATCGGCAATCGCCAAAAATAGACGCTTGCCCCGGACCATCAAGGGAATTGCCTGATGCTTTTTCAGCAGCTTGCTGTCCACCACATCGCGGGGAAAATAATCAGGGTTGTGTTTGTCTAGAGCGTAGAGGGGAATACCAAATTCTTTAGAGGCGGACTCGCCAATCTGATGTGACGAGAGCAACTGTTTATCGCAGAGATACTGCACCAGAGAGATTTTTTTTGTTTTGGCGCTGGCGCTGGCCTCTTCTATTACGGTTGCAGCAATAAGCTGATCATCTACCAAGCGCTTGGGCAGTCCATGCAATGCAATCTGGGGCATATTCATAACAGCGTTCATCCTTAATAAGCAGTACCGGCAAGTCTACTTAGGGTTTTTGCTCTATGTCGTGCCAAGTGCCACAGAACAAAAAATATTCTGTGAACTAGGTAACAGTCTATTTAAAAACAGTTGGCATAGCTGGTTGGCCCGGTCTGCAAATGCTACTTCTATAGCAGGTTGTTTGTTTTTCTTATAAGACAGGTTTAAATCTAGCCCTCTCAAAACAGGCTGTTTTAAACAGCATAGCTGAGCGAAATAGAAAAAGTTAAAAATCCTAATTTGCACTGACAAAAAAAGTCACAAATTGACAGGGCAATGTTAATTGGCGACAGAATAAAGCCTAATGTTTTGGTTTTAAGAAAAATATAAAACACCTAAGCTATTGAAATTAATACATAAAGTGTTTTTGGCACAGCAATTGCTATTCCCTTAGCGTGCAAAGTCATTTGCCAGTTAACTGGAATAACGAATTTTTAATCTAATGGAGAGTACCTATGAAAACGAATAGAAAACAAAGTGGTTTTACCCTTATCGAACTGATGATCGTTGTAGCGATTATTGGTATTTTGGCGGCTGTGGCATTGCCTGCTTATCAAGATTACACACGCCGTGCAGATTTCACAGAAACTGTTGTCGGAACTGGAGTGGTTAAAACTGCCGTTGAAATTTGCGTACAAACAATCGGTTTAGCTAACTCAGGAGCATGCGTTCAGAACACAAATGGCATTCCTGCGACTGTTGCTGCAGCCGCTAATATTGTCGGAATAACATTAACTCCAACTGGTGCCGCCGTAGGCGCGGGCGCAGTCGGTGATACAGTTGTTATTCTCGCTACTGCACCTACGAACTCCCCTAATACGCTAGAAACCTATACCCTTACAGGCACTTTGCAAGCTGGAGGCCGCATTGTGTGGGGCGCAGGCGTCTGTTCTAACACCAACGCTAATTTGTGTTAATAGTTCTTGGATAAATATAAAGGCTCCCTCGGGAGCCTTTTTTTATGCCTTTCCAAAACCCTAATCCACCAACCTCATAGACAAATCCACCGCCCGAATATGCTTGGTAATACTCCCAGATGAAATAAAGTCCACCGCCCCATGGCTGTAGGCCTTAATTTTCTCTTCGGTAATATCCCCCGACACTTCGATCTTAGTCTCACCCAAATCAATGGATGACAGCGCCTCTATATCCGCCGGTGAGAAGTTATCCAACATCACTACATCTGCTTTGGCGGCCAGTGCCTGATGCAACTCCTCCAGTGTTTCCACCTCAACTTCCACCAGCTTATCCGCGGCGATCTCTCGAGCTTTGGCTATGGCTTTGCCGATTCCGCCACAGGCGGCTATATGGTTTTCTTTGATCAAAAAGGCGTCGTAGAGACCAATGCGATGATTTTGGCAGCCGCCCACAGCTGCGGCATATTTTTGTGCCAGACGCAGGCCGGGAAGGGTCTTGCGAGTGTCGAGTATTTTAATCTGGCTGTTGGCGCTATTTAAACTGATCTCAGCATATTGACGAGCTGTAGTGGCGGTGGCGGAGAGCGTCTGCAAAAAATTCAGTGCGGCGCGCTCGCCGGTTAACAGCACTCTGGTATTGCCGCGCAGGGTAAAGAGCTTTTGGTTGGGGCTGACACTGTCCCCTTCATTAATATGCCATTTGACCTCTGTGCTTTCGTGGGTTCCATCTGTTTGCTTGGCCGCAGCACTGTCCAACTGGCGAAACACCTCATCTACCCAGGGGCGTCCGCAGATCACCGCCTGATCACGGCAGATAACCACTGCCGTGGCGCACTGCTGTTGCGGGATCAGCTGGGCAGTAATGTCGCCACTGCCAATATCTTCCTCGAGAGCGCGGGCTACACATTGGGGAATGTCATTGAGAACCTGGTTGTTTAGGGTGGGAATTTGAGCCTGTTCGGTGCTGGCCATTAGCGTCTCTATCGTCAGTTTCAAGTGGTCATAATCTATGTCTGCAAGCCTTGCAGAGCTGGCTTGCAGTGGAAGGTCGGGATTATAGCAGCAATGATTACGGGGATATTTGTTGCCAAGAAAATTAGCCGCGGTTTTTTTATGTGAACTGGTTCAAAAAGGTCCATACTTGAACGATTAATTAGCTAATTAATTGCTGATTATCAAATAACCAGTCGACCAGTGATTGCCAGTGAACAAGAGTCGCGCCATGAGGATGGCAGGTAATGAGCAAGGAATCTCATTCAGCAGAGCAACAGCTCCTAAAGTCGTTGAGGCATTACTGCCAGCAACATCTTTCTGCTGCCTTTGATAAATTCCAGCCAATCTCTACCACCAAACTAACCGCACTGGCGGCAAACGCCCCCAGTAACCGCTTACAAACTCTCTATTTGGATGCCCAGCGACTGCTGCGTCTGCAAGGGGCTGAAATTGAGTCGCGCACTATAGACAGTGCCCTGCAGCCGTTTTCGCTATCTAATTGTTTGCCGTCTGATTCTGTTCTAACGGACCCTGGTCTATCTCATCTTTCTCCGGACATCAGCAGCCAGACTGCGCAATTTATGGGCTCTGAGGACAGAGCAGAGGTTCAAGTTGTATCTGCAACTGTAGCCAAAACTAAAACGAATAGAGCGGTCGGGCGCTCAGGGCGGAGTGCCGGCGACAGTCTTAAGCTGGTCGAGCATGAAGATCTTGAGGTGATGATTGCTCTGGATAATAGCTCTAGCTCTGTACGCGAGGCCCTGGGCGGCGAGCTCTATGAGCTGGAGGGACGCTTTAAATCGCTCTTTACTGGCGACAGCAATGGTCATAGCGGACTGCCATTGTCGCCGGACGCACTGCTCGAAGCTTTTGCCAATTCCCTGAATGACGATTTGATCGCCCTTGAAGTGCAGCTCGAACTGGTCAAGATCTTTGCCGAGGCCTGTTTTGATCAATCCTACGGTGAGATGCTCTGTCTGGTGATCGATCAGCTGGCCGAGGCCGGCTTTGAGTTAGTAGAAAGCCTCGAGGCTGAGCAGGGGTCATTGCGACCGAAAGCTAAGGCGGAAAAGGCTGAACCTAAGGAAGCTGAGTATAAAGCAGCTGATTATAAAGTAGCTTCGTTTGAAAAGACGCAGCCTGTGAGTAGTGGCGCGAATCTTGTTACTGCAGAGTCTGGGGAGTCTGGGGAGTCTGGGGAGTACCCAGAGCCACAGGGGCCAGCTGAGCGGGATTCTAATACCAAACCTGAGGGTCTAAAACAGTCCATTCCCCCAGCGGGCGTCGAAGAGCAGAGCCCAGCTTATGAAGGTGAGCCGCTGATTGCCAATACACGCATCCAGACGGAACTGCTGGCCAAGATTAGCTCCATGCTGGAGAACGCTGAGGAGGACGCCCGGC
>CAJQJT010000017.1 GCA_905478725.1 uncultured Pseudomonadales bacterium | reverse complement strand
CGGCATCTACGTAGGGTGGATTGCTGACAATCAATTGAAACTGTTCACCAGGCAGCTGTTCAAACAGATCCGACTCTACTGCCGATACTCTGTAGCCGAGCTTGTGCTGGGCTATATTGGCTTCGGTAACCTGCAGCGCTTCTAGTGAGATATCGCTGAGTACCACTTCCGCCGCTTCAAAGGCATAGGCGCAAGCGATGCCGATACAGCCACTGCCGGTGCAGAGATCGAGTACGCGACTAGGTTCGCTAGCACACCAGGGCTCAAAGCCCGCCATAATCAATTCGGCAATCGGCGAACGGGGGATAATTACGCGTTCGTCGACTGTAAAAGGTAGGCCGCAAAACCAAGCCCGCCCAGTGAGATAGGCTGCGGGAATACGCTCATGGATACGTCGCTGATAGAGCGCCAGAATAGCCGCTTGTTGTTGGGGACTAAGCTCTTTCTCAAGTACAGCACGATCTACATCCGGCGCCAGACCGAGCACAAAGGAGAGCAGATAGACCGCTTCATCCCAGGCATTGTCTGTGCCGTGACCAAAATAGACGCCACCCTGTTCGAACAGCACTTGGCCATGCTCGAGCATCTCGGCAACCGTATTGGTCGAGGTTTTTATCGTTGAATCCAGGTCAATATGTGACTCGGAAGGTGTTTGATTCTCTGGCATGGTTTTAGATTCTCCGCTGGGCGAACATTTTACCCTTGAAACTAGCAATAATGTGCACTTTGTTACAGAATGCGCCGTATAAAGAACAATCTAATTTTACTCGACTGGAACCATTTCAATGAGAGATCACTACGAAAAAATTATTCAGAGTACTGGCGAAGATATTACTCGCCCTGGACTCATAGACACTCCAGACAGAGCCTCTAAGGCATTCTCCTATCTCACTAGCGGCTATGAGATGGATGTTAAAACAGTGATCAACGATGCACTGTTTCCCTCAGATTCTGAAGAGATGGTGATTGTTAAAGATATTGAGCTGTTCTCTCTCTGCGAACATCACCTGCTGCCCTTTATCGGCAAGTGTCATGTTGCCTATATTCCCAATGGCAAAGTACTTGGTCTGTCGAAAGTCGCTCGCGTAGTAGACATGTTTGCCCGTCGTCTGCAGATCCAGGAAGCGCTAGCCCAGCAGATTGCCTCGACTATTGCCGATGTTACTCAAGCCCGCGGTGTGGGTGTAATCGTTGAAGCCAAGCACATGTGTATGATGATGCGTGGTGTTGAGAAGCAGAACTCGTCAATGAAGACTTCCGCTATGCTGGGTACGTTCCGCTCAGATCAGGCGACGCGCACTGAGTTTCTGACGCTGTTGAGATCCTAACCAGCGCAAGAAGCTGATTATTGAGACGCTGCTTTCCAAACCATTGAGCCCTCAGTACGCAAAAGCCCACTTTTAAGTGGGCTTTTTATTGTCCTAGAAATGTCCGAAACAAAAGCTATTAACTATTGCCCGGCCAGCTGGTCGGTTTTGGCCGCGCAGATAAAGTCATTGATATGCAGCCCATTAACCGCATGAGTCCACCAGGTCACTCTGACCTTCCCCCACTTCATGAGTATTTCTGGATGGTGGTCTTCAGCTTCGGCAAGTTCTCCCACGCTCAGGGCAAAGGACATGGTTTGAACATAATCAGGAAAGCTAAACTGCTTTACCAACTGTTTCACCCCACCCTGTAATTCTATCTGCCAGCCGGGCACTTCAAGTATTAACCGGTCTGATTCAGAGTCCGGCAGAGGCACGGCATCCGCTGCATAGTTTGTACATTGTCGCTGGTAGAGCTGCATTCTATCCCCCTTCTAAATAGTCTTTTAGTAAAGTCGCGAAATCGACTACCATAATGACTTCCGGCATCCGCCAAAACAAGACCTCAGTGGTCGTGCCAAGACACACAACGGAACTTCTCCATGGAAATAAAAAAGCACACCGGAATTAGCCGCATTCTCCATGCCGGACTCAACTCCTATGCCGGACTGCGCCACAACTTTATTCATGAGGCGGCAATTCGCCAAGAAATTATTGCTGCTATGATCATGATCCCATTTGCTTGCTGGTTGGATGTCTCGACCAGTGAACGGTTGCTGATGATCTGTGCCGTGTTACTGGTGATTATCGTTGAGCTGCTTAATACCGCTATTGAGGCGACCGTTGATCGTATTGGTCTCGACTACCACGAACTATCAGGCCTGGCCAAAGATACAGGCTCAGCTGCTGTATTTTTCAGTTTGTTGCTCTGCACTATTGTGTGGCTGACAATCGTGATACCACTGCTCGACTTGCAGGCGCTGAGCCTTCTCTAGCGAATAAAGTCGGTTGGCTTTTCAATTTCATAAAAGGCATCGGTGATGGATTCGAGCTTTTGCTCAAGAATCAGTTTGGCATCGCTGAGGCCACGATTGTAATGATAGGCACCGACTTCCTCGGAGAAGAAGTCGAGTAAAAACTCAGCGTCGAACTGGGCGATATCCTGATCCAGTTCATCGCG
Source organism: uncultured Pseudomonadales bacterium (assembly GCA_905478725.1). Lineage (GTDB taxonomy): Bacteria > Pseudomonadota > Gammaproteobacteria > Pseudomonadales > Porticoccaceae > HTCC2207. The sequence continues at coordinate 1,074 of CAJQJT010000017.1, read as the reverse complement.
AAAATAGAGCTTTATTTTGACGACAATAGCGGCCTTTTCAATGTCACTAAATTCAATTTTAGCCAATACTTATCTCCCTAGATTAATACGACAACTTATTCCGGCAGTATAAACTTCTGAACTTCCTCGGCCACTTGCTCTGCCTGTTCTTCCATGTGTAAATGGTGTGAGCCGGGCATTTTCAGCAGTCGGAAATTGGTTATCCAAGAGAAGGTTTCATCCTGTTGGGCATCCGGCTTAAAGCCGCTGTCTTCAGCTTGAATCAACATCACCGGCGATGTTACCGAGGTGAAAATATCCTGCATATGATCACGGGTTAACTTGAGCTGGGAAGCGGCCTTTAGGCGTTGGTCTGTATGCCAGTAAAAGCCTCTCTCATGCTGACGCACACCGCGCTGCGCCAGTACTGCAGCAGCTGCCTCTTTGAGCGGAATAAAACCATTCACTCGCGCCTGAACTGCACGATCAAAATCGGGGAAGAAGCTAGGACTGGCACCGCCAAAGCGCTTGGCTTCGTAGACCGACTTGGCTAACTGAACCGCTGTGCCTTTGGCATTTGCAAGACCGGGCATATAGCCATCGATCAATGCTGCATGAGTAATGCGATCGGGAAAGGCACCGGCAATCAGTGTTGAAATAATCGCACCGCGAGAATGGCCTAACAGAGCAAATTGATCCCAGCCCATTTGGTCGGCAACACCGAGCACTTCGGCGATGTCTTGCCAAATATTGTAGCCGGAGTCTGCGGAGCGGAAGCTGCTGCCACCGTGGCCAGCGCAGTCTAGTGCAATCACATGCATGTCGCTTAAAAACGGCAGCATTAAATCAAAACTGGCGGCATTGTCCAGCCAACCGTGGAGAGCAATCACTGGTGTATAACCGGGTGAGCCCCACTCTTTGGCGGTGAAGGTTAAGCCATTTACATCGAAGGTTCGTTCGCTGATAAAACTAAGAGACATAGTGGATTCCGTTGTTATTTAGCAATTCTCAACTGAATGTCCTGATCGCTAAAACTTTCTAATTATTGCTCGGTTGTACAATCCATTGAAAAAATAACAGTCCCTTGATAAACAG
>CAJQJT010000016.1 GCA_905478725.1 uncultured Pseudomonadales bacterium | reverse complement strand
CTTCAGCGTCTCGATTTAAAAGGAGCCTTCAGCGTCTCGATTTAAAAGGAGCCTTCAGCGTCTCGATTTAAAAGGAGCCCTCAGCGTCTCGATTTAAAAGCAGCCTTCAGCATCCCAACTAAAAAGCCACGCCACGCTCAACTGGGGTGTGATCGAGGCTACCCCATTCAGCCCATGAGCCGTCATAAGCACTGATGTTTTTATACCCTAAAATCCGCGCCACCATATAGGTAAAGCCGGAGCGGTGGTGACTCTGACAGTGCGTTATCACAGACTTTTCTCTGCCTAATCCAGCGGCTGCGAGTATAGCCTCGGCGTCATCGCGAATGCGCAAATTACGCTGTCGATCCATCAGTTCCGTCCACTCAATATTAATCGCTCCGGGAATATGCCCGCCCCGTGCCGAGCGCACCATATCACCGCTGTACTCGCCGGGACTGCGTGCATCCCAAACTACATAGTCTGGGTTGTCCAGCTGGCCGATAATCTCGTCTGCGCTGATCAACACTTCTGAGTTGGCGATACTGATTGTTGTCTCAGAGGGCACTGGCTGATTAGCCTGTGCTTCGGTAACAAAGCCTTCTTTTATCCAGGCAACAATGCCGCCATTGAGATAAGACCAGTTGTGATAGCCGAGCAGGTCCAGCGTCCAGGCAAATCGCCCAGCCCAGCCGCCACCCTCATCGTCATAGATCACCACATGACTATGGGCACTGATGCCCAGGTAGCGAATAATATTTTCTAGCTGTTCCATCTCAGGCAGCTTGCCAGGGTAGGGCGCAGTGCCCGCCATTAAGGTGTCAGGCTGCAAGTGCACAGCACCTGGAACATGCTTCTGGCGGTAGAGTGCACCGCTACAGAGGTCGACAATAATAAGATTGGTATTCTCTGAATCTGCCGCCAATATTGATTCCAATAGCGCCGGCTCTAACAGGCGCGGAATATCAGCCGCCATTACTCTTCATCCTGACTGGCAAGAATATTGCGATAATTCAGTAATCTGATAGGAAGGATTTTACCCTCTTCCGCAGCGGCCAGTAGCGCACAACCCAGCTCAACCGAATGTTTGCAGTCTCTAAATTTACAGTAACCGAGGAAGGGTCTGAACTCGATAAAACCATCTATAATTTGCTCATCACTTAAATTGGTCACGGCAAATTCGCGAATACCGGGTGAGTCGATTAGATGGCCGCCATTTTCAAGATGAAATAGCCGCGATGCGGTGGTCGTATGTTGGCCTTTGTCCTTGCCAGCCGATAACTCGCCAACCAAGATATTGGCATCCGGTTGCAGCTCATTGATCAGCGACGATTTACCGACGCCAGACTGGCCAACAAACACCGAAGTGTGCGCCGCCATATAGTTCTTTAATTCTTCAAGACCTTCGCCGGTGGTTGCGGAGACACAAAGTACCTCATAGCCCACAGTGCGGTAGTCTTTTAATAGTTGCTCAACCTTTGGGAAATCACTGTCGCTGAGCATATCAAATTTATTGATGATTAATACAGGCTGAATGTTTTGCGCTTCTGACGCAATCAGATAGCGGTCAATAAGGTTGCTATAGGGCGTTGGCTTGGCGGCAAAGACAATGGCTATGCGGTCCACATTGGCCGCTACTGGACGCAGCTTGCCGTAGGGGTCAGGGCGCAACAGTTCTGAGTCTCGTGGCTCTCTGGCTACCACAACGCCCACTGGTTCGGCATAGCGCCAGACCACACGATCCCCTGTCACCAGAGGTTCGAGATTGGTACGCAGATGGCAGCGGTAAATATTGCCCTTAAAGCGATCTTCCAGGCCTTCGATATCCACCTGGGCACCAAAGTTGGTAATCACCGTACCCAGTATCTCTGGACCCAGTTGAGTGAGATTCTCAAGCTGTTCTTCGGATACGGATTTCTTGCTAATAGCCCGCGCTCGGCGTCGCTCCTGAATCGTTTGGATACGACCTTTCTGCTGTTTACTGAGATTGCGTTTCGCCATTAATGCTCTCGCGGATTTAGGTTATGCGCCATGTCTGGCGTTATCGGCTGCAAGGATATAGCATATCCGCCTCGAGGAACATTTTGCTAACCCCACTTGGAAGATTTAGATGACCGTTGCAACCGCCAATGCCAACACTGACCCGATGAATTTAATCTGGATCGACCTGGAAATGACTGGATTGAGTCCCGAACATGACCGGATTATTGAAATCGCCACAGTGGTCACCGACAAAGACCTCAATGTTCTGGCTGAGGGGCCGATGATTGCAGTGCATCAGTCCGATGAGTTACTCGACGGCATGGACGAGTGGAATACCCGCCAGCATGGGGGTTCAGGTCTGACTGAAAGGGTGCGTCAGAGTGTCGTGACTGAGGCGGAGGCCGAATTAGCTACAATTGAGTTTCTGCGCCAGTGGGTGCCAACGGGCAAGTCGCCTATGTGCGGCAACTCGATCTGTCAGGATCGGCGCTTTTTAGCTAACTATATGACCGACTTGCAGAGTTTCTTTCACTACCGCAATTTAGATGTCAGCACATTAAAAGAGTTAGTTCAGCGCTGGAAGCCGGAACTGGCCAATGGCTTTAAAAAGCGTGGCAGTCATTTGGCGATGGATGATATTTACGATTCGATCCGCGAGTTGGAATACTACCGCGAAGTGTTTATTAAGCTTTAAAAAACTTTACGCTGTCATCGCTAGTTTGCAGGTGTGGCGCCTGCTGCCTACCAAGTGCCCAGAGAACATGCTCACGAACCAGCGCAGAGGGGTCGTTGACCCTTTTGCTCAGTGCATCGATAATGCGCTGGGAAGCTGGCGCATTACCCAACCCCACCGAGAGATTACGCAGCCAGCGCTGATAGCCAATGCGGCGAATCGGTGAACCCTCGGTGTTGTTCAAAAATTCTTTTTCAGTCCATTCAAACAGCGTGACTAAATCCGAGTCATCGAGATTGTGCCGGGGGGAAAAGTCTATTTCGTTTGTTTTTGAAGAATAGCGATTCCAGGGGCAGATAATCTGGCAGTCATCGCAACCAAATACCCGATTGCCCATCAGCGGACGCAACTCTTCGGGAATTGGCTCTTGGCTTTCGATGGTCAGATAGGAAATACATCGGCGGGCATCCAGCACATAGGGTTCGGGAAAGGCATTGGTGGGGCAGACTTTTAAACAGGCGCGACAGTTGCCGCATTTATTAGTTTGCTCGCTGGTGTCAACTGGCAATTCCAGGGAAATATAAATCTCCCCAAGAAAAAACCAAGAGCCGGCTTTGTCATTTATGATCAGGGTGTTTTTGCCGATCCAACCCAGTCCAGCCTGCTCAGCGATGGGCTTCTCCATCACTGGGGCACTGTCGACAAAGGGTCGCTGGGTTAGTTGCAGATGATTGAGGCCGTGAAAATCTATTTCAGCTTCAATTTTTTTACCGAGTTTAGCCAGACGTTTGCGAATCAATTTGTGATAGTCACGACCCAGTGCATACCTTGATATATAAGCTTTATTGTCGTCCTTCAATACGGCGATCATATTGCTGTCGGTGAGATAATCCATACGCACCGAGATCACTCGCAGGGTTTTTTCCACCAGCTGATCTGGGGTGTAGCGTTTTTCGCCGTGCTCGGCCATCCACTGCATGGAACCCTGATAGCCTTTGGCCAGCCAATCGAGAAGATTTTTTGATGCTGAGCTGAGATCCGGTTGGGAAATAGCCACCTGCTGAAAACCCAGCTCCAAGCCCCAGGCTTTAACTTTTTTCGCGAGATCATTGAGCTTATCGGTTTCGGGCATGGTTTCAGGGCTAATCTGACATATAATCGCGCTAATCTTACTGGGAACTCGCGGTTATGTCGCACATTGTTATTCAAGACGCCTTATACAAGGCTGAATCTGTCCGTAAACTGGATCAGCTTGCTGTTGCCTCGCTCTTTAACGCTTCGGTCGGTGGACCGGCCGCTGCCGCGATGCCCAATAGCCAAAGCATGACCCTTATGAAACGTGCTGGTCGTGCCGCCTTCAACGAGCTGCTCGAAGCCTTTGGCAAGCCTTCACTGATCACTGTGTTTTGCGGTTCCGGCAACAATGCGGGCGACGGCTATATAGTGGCCACACTGGCCGCTGAGAAAAGCCTCGCCGTGCGAGTGGTCGAGTTGTCGGTTACAGCCAAACTATCCGCCGATGCCGCCGTAGCCCGAGACTATGCGGTTAACGCTGGTGTGATTTTTGCCCCTTTCAGTGAAACTATTGATCTTTCCGAAGGCGTTGTGGTGGACGCACTACTGGGCATAGGTGCCACTGGCCCCATGCGCGAGCCCTATGGCGCAGCCATCGAAATGATTAATCAGGCCGCCTTACCGGTCTTGGCCATCGATCTGCCCTCCGGGCTTTATGCGGATTCAGGTGCTGCAGCAGAAGCGGCCATTAGTGCCGATGTCACCGTGACTTTTATCGCTGCCAAGCAGGGCATGTTTACTGGTCGTGGCCCGGCTCTCTGCGGTGAAGTTATTTACCACTCCTTGGATGTGGACGAAGAAATCTTTCAGCAGGTTGCCCCTTCGGCACAGCTTATGGACCTCCATGAGTTGATTGAAAACCTGCCTACAAGAGATGTGGATGCCTACAAAAATCAGTTTGGCCACAGCATGGTTATCGGCGGTGATCACGGCTTCGGTGGCGCCGCGATGATGGCGGCTGAAGCAGCTCTGCGCTCTGGTTCAGGGTTAGTGAGTATGGCTACGCGCCCAGCCCATGTTGCTGGAGCGCTGGCACGGCAGCCGGAAGTCATGGTCAGTGGGATTGTCTCAGGCCAAGAATTAGAGCCTCTATTGGCTAAGCCTTCAGTGTTGATTGTTGGTCCTGGTCTCGGCCGTTCGCCTTGGTCTGAGCAGTTATTACAGAAAGCCGTAGGCACGGGTCTGCCGATGGTAGTGGATGCTGATGCGCTAAATATTATCGCCGAGGGCCGAGTGGTCTCTCAGCCGGATGGCAGTAACTGGGTGATGACGCCTCATCCAGCTGAAGCGGCGCGACTCCTAAATATTAGTGTCGCTGAAGTACAGGCGGATCGCTTTGCCGCGGTGCGTCAGCTGCAAGAAAAATACAATGCGGTGGTTTTATTAAAAGGTGCGGGTACTTTAATCGCCGCCCCCGGTGATGAAATTATTGCCCTCTGTCCCTACGGAAATCCGGGTATGGCCACAGGTGGTATGGGGGATGTGCTTTCCGGCATTATCGGAGCTCTGTTGGCGCAGGGGCTCGAGGCCAAACTGGCTGCTCAGCTGGGTTGCTGCCTGCACTCAGCCGCCGCCGATATGGCTGTGGAAGAGAAGGGTATGCGCGGACTGACAGCAACAGATTTATTAGCCTATTTGCGTAATCTATTAAACGGCGAGCTTAGCTAAAACTTTTATAAAAAGACTACAAAAAGACTACAAGAAGACGAGAGCATAGCCTGGTGACAGAGAGACATACTCAATCCATAACGCTGGAATTGATCGACGAAGCGGCAATGCTGCAGTTTGGCAATGGCATTGCTGTGGCGATCAGTCGTGGGTTTGAAAATAGTCTCGACAATAATGATTTTCCGAAGGTCTCAGGGTCCGCGTTCTTGATTGCCTTGCAGGGTGACCTGGGCGCCGGTAAAACAACACTCAGTCGCGGTCTGTTATTAGGTCTTGGTCATGTTGGCGCTGTCAAAAGTCCGACCTATACTTTGGTGGAGCCCTATGATCTGGCACTGGGGCAGGTTTGTCACTTTGACTTCTATAGATTGCAGGACCCAGAAGAGCTCGAATATATGGGTTTTCGAGATTATCTGGTGGAGTCGCGGCTGTGCTTGGTAGAATGGCCCGAACGCGGTGCCGGATTTTTGCCTGAAGCCGACATGTTGATTGAGATTGTTCAACTCCATGATGGGCGCAAACTGACTCTGAGTGGACGGTCAGAACAGGCTAGAATAATAATTTCTCAGCTCGATAGAGACGCAAATGGGGTTAACAGTGCAGATTAAAAGCACTCTACTTTTTAGGGGCAGCTTGCTCTTTAGGGGCAGCTTACTATTTAAAAGCGCTTCAGTATTTAAAAGCCATGCTCTAGTAGGTTGTTTCATGGCCTGCCTAGCAATGCTTTGGGTCAGCTCCAGCTATGCTGCAGAGGTTGACAGCGTAAGACTCTGGCGGGCACCGGATAATACTCGCCTCGTACTGGATCTCAGTGGCCCTGTTGAGCATAAGGTCTTCACCCTCGATAACCCCAACCGTTTGGTTATAGATATTAAAGACACCAAACTTAACACCAGCTTTGATGATCTCGATGTTGCTTCCACGCCAATCGACGCTATGCGCTCAGGCCTGCGAGGCAGTTCTGATCTTCGCTTGGTGTTTGATCTGAAAGAATCCGTGACGGTAAAAAGCTTTACTTTAAAGGCTTTTGAGCAGTATGGCGATAGGCTGGTTGTCGATATTTATGACAAAAAATTGCGCCCAACAAAATCGGTTAGCAAACTGGTACCAGTGGATAATCGCCGCATTGTTATTGCCATAGATGCTGGTCATGGTGGAGAAGATCCAGGTGCGCTAGGGCCGAAAAAGGTCCGCGAAAAAGTGGTGGCGCTGCAGATCGCCAAGCGTCTAGAGTTACTCTTTGATCAGGATACTTATTTTACTGGCGAGCTAGTGCGCACAGGTGATTACTATCTGGCTCACCGCAAGCG
>CAJQJT010000015.1 GCA_905478725.1 uncultured Pseudomonadales bacterium | reverse complement strand
CGCCCAGATGGCGACTTTTGATGTCAGCCATCCAGATGTTTTTGATTTTGTTCGCGCCAAGCGTGAAGACGGTCGTCTGCGTCAGTTCAATCTGTCGCTGCTGATCACCGAAGAGTTTATTGAAGCCGTACGCAATGACGGCAATTGGGACCTGACCTTCCCAATCAGCGCCAAAGAAATTGACGGTGGCATAGACCTGAAAGGCGACAATGTTGTCTGGAAGCCCTTCCCAACCGCCGAAAACTACCACTGCAACGAAGCTGGCCTAGTCGCCTGCCGCATCTATGAAACTATTCGTGCACAGAAACTGTGGAACGCGATCATGTCGTCCACCTACGACTATGCTGAGCCAGGCTTTATCCTGATTGATCAGGTGAACAAGAACAACAACAACTGGTTCTGCGAAGATATCCGCGCAACCAACCCCTGTGGCGAACAACCTCTGCCTCCTTACGGCAGCTGCCTGCTCGGTTCAGTAAACCTGACCAAGTTTGTGCGCAACCCGTTCACCAAAGATGCCTACTTTGACTGGGAAGAATACGCTGAAGTAGTGGCTGTATTTACCCGTATGCTCGACAACGTCGTAGAGATCAATGGTCTGCCCCTAGAAAACCAGCGCAAAGAAATTGAGTACAAGCGTCGCCACGGTATGGGCTTCCTCGGATTGGGTTCAACCATTACTATGCTGCAAATGAAGTATGGCGATGAGAGTTCATTAGAATTCACTGATCGTATCGCTCGCGATATGGCGGTTGCCGGTCTTAAAGCCGGCCTTGAACTGGCCCGTGAAAAAGGTCCAGCGCCCATCATGGAAGACGACTTTGAAATCACAGCGGCCCTGCTATTTAAGCGTCCTGAGCTAGCCAAAGACGGTATTAAAGTGGGCGATAGCCTCAAGGGCAAAGTATTACTTGGCAAGTACAGCAAGTACATGCAAACCATCGCCACTGTTGCTCCAGATCTGATTGAGTCAATTATTGAAGAGGGCTGTCGTTTCAGCCACCACTCATCAATTGCTCCCACTGGCACCATTTCTCTGTCACTGGCCAACAACGTCAGTAACGGTATCGAGCCAAGCTTTGCACATCACTATGCCCGCAACGTGATTCGTGAAGGCAAGAAGTCGAAAGAGAAAGTTGATGTTTTCTCCTACGAGCTACTCGCCTATCGCACGCTGATCAATGGCAAAGCTATGCCCTATGGCACCAGCGACGAAGAGGCACTGCCAGATTACTTTATGAGCTCCGAGAACATTATGCCGCGAGCCCACGTAGATATTCAGGCCGCAGCACAGAAGTGGGTCGATTCTTCAATCTCCAAGACAATCAATGTGCCAACTGATTGCGACTATGAAGACTTTAAAGATATCTATCTCTATGCCGCCGAGAAAGGCCTCAAGGGCTGCACCACCTTCCGCTTCAACCCAGAAGCGTTCCAGGGTGTTCTAGTCACCGAGAAAGATCTCGAAAACACCACCTATAGCTTCACCCTGGAAGATGGTTCCAAGGTTGAGTTTAAAGGTAATGAAGAAGTTGAGTATGACGGTGAAATACACACCGCCGCCAACCTATTTGATGCACTGAAAGAAGGTTACTACGGTAAATTCTGATCAAGCACCCCTAATTCCGTAGACTCCAGAGAGGACGAAAATGACTAAGAAAATTGGACAGAAAATCGTTGGCTACACAGTAGCCACCGAAGAACAGACGAAAGAAGCGAAAACGAAAGTCGCTGAAAGCAATATCATTCAGATGCACGAAAAGGTCTCACGACCTGAAGCACTGGCTGGCAGCACCTACAAAATCAAGACGCCGATGTCAGACCATGCGCTGTATCTGACAATTAACGACATTATCTTGAACGAAGGCACTGACCACGAACTGCGCCGCCCATTTGAAGTGTTTATCAACTCCAAGAACATGGATCACTTCCAGTGGATCGTTGCTCTGACACGTGTAATCTCGGCAGTATTCCGCAAAGGCGGCGACTGCACATTCTTGGTTGAAGAGCTCAAGGCTGTATTCGATCCACAGGGTGGTTACTTCAAGCCCGGCGGTAAGTTTATGCCCTCACTAGTAGCTGAGATTGGATGGGCTATCGAAGATCACCTGCAGAAGATCGGCATGTTGAAGAAGCCTGAAATTCCAGAGCACCAGCAGAAGATTATGGATGAGAAGCGCGCTCAGTATGAAGGGGCTGCTAAAGCTAGCACTCCAGCTGCAGCGGAAGCTAATGACTTCCCACCTACAGCTGAACTGTGCAAGAAGTGCAGTGTTAAAGCCGCCATAATGATGGATGGATGTCTAACCTGCCTTAATTGCGGCGACTCCAAATGTGGTTAAAACGCTAATACAAAATTGTTAGCGTAAAAAAAGCGGCCTTAGGGCCGTTTTTTTTGTCCGACTTTTATTATCCAGCCTTTATTGTCTGCTTCTTACACTGCTATTCAGGTATGTGAGGGTTTAAACGGCAGGCCATTAAGACTATCGGGGATTCTCCCGCCAGAATTTGAATTACGGGAGCTTGCTTTAACTGCTTGTTTTAACTGCTTGTTTTAACTGCTTGTTTTAACTGCTTGTTCTAACAGAAAGGTTTACTGAGATCAGAATTGGGACAAGGCCATCTTGAAGTGTAAAAAGGCCCCTGCTGGATAAAAGGGGGGGAGTAACGCAGATCAGCAGGGGCCATAAAAACATTGGTATCTAGAAAAGGTAGAACCAGACAAGCAACTCCTCTGTAACTAACGGTTGAAAATACAGTCACTTACTTATCAATGTTCTACCTATAAGACTCTAATGCGGAGAAAAACCCCACCTCTGATCTATAATTAATTCGGCTTTTTTAAAATATTACCTATAGCTGCTCCATGGCATCAGCTTTAAGGCGCTAAACTTTATCGGAATTGCGGGTTATTGCTGATACAGCTCGCCATTACTCTGAAATTTGCTCTGAAATTTGCTCTGAAATTTGCTCTGAAATTTGCTCTGAAATTTGCTCTGAACTTTGAACAGCGCGCTGCAGATAAGTGATCACATCAGACACAGTTTCAAAGCCCTCAATATCCTCATCACTCATCTCTATTTTGAAGGTCTCTTCAAGGTCCATGGCCATGGACAATTTCTCCAGAGAATCCATCTTAATTTCACTGAGAACCTGTTCTGGCTCTACGTCTGTTATTTTGGTCATTGGGCTGGCCAGAATAAGGTCATAAACGGTGGTACTGATAAGATCAGGCGTATTCATAGGACGGCGATTCCTTGCGCAGTTTTTTAGTATCAAATATTAGATGAAATTTTAGTAATAGCCATGCTTGGCACTTTGCTTAAAGATAGTCCAATTTTACATAAAGCGCGGAATTATTCAGTCCCTAAACAACGCTAGACACCTCGACGGTATTCAAGCGCTTTAGCCCCTTATTGCAGATTATAATTGAGGCCGCAGGCAGCTTAGACTGCATACCTGTTGAACAGCCCCATCACCGCCGTCCATTAGGTTCCGAATAATCATACCTGACAGGAAGATTTACATGGCTATAATAGGGCTCCGAAGATTCCATGAGATCTATATAGGTTGAGTCCGTTGAAAAATATCGCCGCATTATTTGTTTTGTTCTTCAGCCAGATCGCCACTGCTGATGTATTTTGGTTCCTGCGCCAAGAAGATGGCAATACCAACTGGCAGTATGTAGCCAATTTCTCCAGCGGTATCTTAATTGTCGCGCTATCGATTACGGCGATTCGTCTGGCCTTTACCCGCCGCGCCGCACGCCGCTACAACCGCGATCTCGAAGAAATACGTGCCCAGCTCGAAGATCGCGTTAAAGAACGTACCGCCACCCTAGACAATGCCAACGGTCTATTGCAACAGAGCAATAATGCTCTTGAAGCAGAAGTTACCGAGCACCGTGACACCACCACCAAATTGCGTTTATCCGAGTCCTATATCACCAATATTTTGCGCTCCATGCCGCTAATGTTAATCGGCCTCAACAAAAACGGTGACATCACTCAGTGGAATAGCCGCGCCGAAGAGATAAGCAGCCTGCCCTCAGACAAAGTGCTGGGCAAGAACCTGTGGCAAGCCTACCCCACTATTGCGGTAACCCCAGAGCAGATCAAGCAGGCTCAAGACACGGATAAGACCCTGACCCTCAAATACAGCCAGCGCGGTCAGTACCACTTTGATATCACCATCTACCCGCTCCACGACCAGCTCGAAACTGGCGTGGTGATTATGGTGGACGATGTGACACAACGAGTGCAGAGCGAGAATATGCTGGTGCAGCGGGACAAGATGTCATCCATG
>CAJQJT010000014.1 GCA_905478725.1 uncultured Pseudomonadales bacterium | reverse complement strand
GGTTGTCCGTGGTCAACAGCCCAAAGGCGACAGGCAGATCTTCGGTCAATGACACATGACCTATGCCTCTAGTGGTTTCCGAGCAGACATAATCAAAGTGGGGTGTGTCACCGCGAATCACACAGCCCAGGGCTACAACTGCATCGTAGCGCCCAGTGCGAGCAGCGCGCTGGCTGGCCAGTGGCAGTTCAAAAGCGCCAGGCACACGAAACACATCCACTGCATCGCCCTCGATGTTATGACGGGCAAAGGCGCGCACAGCACCCTCAACCAAACCATCGGTGATCTCGGCATTCCAGCGCGCAGCGATAACCGCGATGCGCACTTTGCCTATATTGAAACTTCCCTCTTCGGGTCTATATTCACTCATGCTCTGTTCCTGTGGTTATTCGTAGTCGACATGCTCGACGACTTCGAGATCAAAGCCGGAGATACCGGTAAATTTAAACGGTGCACTCATCAGACGCATCTTTTGAATGCCAAGATCGCGCAGAATCTGCGATCCGGTGCCGACTTGCTGGTAGACCACTTCGCTGGCGCGCTGACCGCGGGACTGACCTGGATTGAGAATTTGCTCAATACTGCGATCTATATCTTCGGAAGATTCTGGATAGTAGAGCAACACCGCAACACCGCGACCTTCAGCGGCAATGCGCTCAAGGGCCTTGTGAAATGACCAGCTTTTAAAGGTACTGGAATCTTCAATAGCGAGTAAGTCACGAGCTGATCGGTTGGTGTGTACACGCACCAAAACGGGCTCTTCGCCACTCACATCACCCATCACCAAAGCAAAATGCTTCTCACCATGTACATCATCATGGTAGGTCTTTAGCGTAAAATCGCCGTAGCTAGTACTCACTTCACGCTCACTGATACAACGTGTGGTCTTTTCAGTCACTAGACGGTGATGAATCAAATCAGCAATGGTGCCGATCTTCAGATCGTGTTTTTGAGCAAAGACTTCAAGGTCATCGCGACGTGCCATGGTGCCATCATCATTCATAATTTCAACGATCACAGCAGCGGGTTCGAAGCCGGCCATTTTCGCCATATCGCAGCCAGCTTCAGTGTGACCTGCGCGACTGAGTACGCCGCCGGGCTGAGCCTTGAGCGGGAAAATATGTCCCGGCTGAACTATGTCTTCTGGGCGAGCACTGCTGGCCACAGCAGCCTGCACTGTGCGCGCGCGGTCTGCAGCTGAAATGCCCGTGGTAACACCTTCGGCAGCTTCAATAGACAGAGTAAACGGCGTACCGTGACTGGCGTTGTTCTGGCTCGAGTTAACCATCATCGCCAGCTCTAACTGCTTGCAGCGATCTTGATGCAGCGTCAAACAGATCAATCCGCGAGCGTGAGTAGCCATAAAGTTAATATCTTGAGCGCGCACCATCGGCGCAGCCATCACCAGATCGCCTTCGTTCTCGCGATCTTCGTCATCCATCAAAATAACCATCTTGCCCTGACGGATATCTTCAATAAGCTCTTCTATCGTGTTGAGTACCATTATTATTCTCTTCCAATCTGGACTGTTTTTTTAACTAATTGTCTTTTGGCTAAGTGTCTCTTAACTAAGTGTCTCTTAAATAAGTGTCTTTTAACTTAGCGCTCAAAGACGTTTTATTCTGCGCTGTCTGCGGCCTTGTCACCGAGCAATAGGCGCTCAAGGTAACGGGCAACTAGATCAACCTCAAGGTTTACTTTAGTGCCGACCTGATAATCGCCCATAATCGTATGGACCATGGTGTGGGGCACTATATTGAGTTCGAATTCAGCGCCATCCACATGATTGACTGTGAGGCTGGTGCCATCAACAGTGATTGAGCCTTTGTGAGCAACGTATTTGGCTAACTCGCGAGGTGCGCGAATGCGGAAGCGCCATGAGCGGGCGTCTTCATGCAGAGAGACCACTTCGCCCATACCATCCACATGTCCGGAGACTATGTGACCACCAAAACGATCTGTTGCCTGCATGGCTTTTTCCAGATTGATTCGGCTACCGAGCTTTAAGTTGCCGGTGGTAGTCAGGGTCAGGGTCTCAACTGAGACATCGGCAATAAAACCGTTCTCCGTGAGTTCCACCGCAGTCAGGCAGGTGCCGTTGCAAGCAATGCTGTCGCCGAGCTGGACATCAGCCATGCTTAAATTGCCGGCGTTGATGTGCAGTCTCGCGTCGCCACCACGGGGCTCGAGGTTGGTGAGTTCTCCGAGGGCGCTGATGATTCCTGTAAACATATTGTTAGCCTGTGTTAATTAATTCTGTGTTAATGAGCTCTTTGTTAGAAGCTGCCAAGTGTTGGTTTTGAGATCCCTCGTCGCTTCGCTCTGTCGGGATGACAATTACTGGCCGCACCCCAAACTAAAATCAATAGTCTTTATCCGGCCTGAGGGTAATACGGATATCTTCGCCAATCTGGCGCATATCTTTTACTGCCAACGCCAAATGAGCATCAATGGTCTGAATCGGTAACTCAAACATAGGCCGCGCATCGCTGCCAAATAACTTCGGCGCCCAGTAGCAAACCAACTCGTCCAGCAGCCCTTCAGCGACAAAGCCACCGGCTAATCCGGCACCTGCCTCAACCATCACGCTGTTGCATTCACGGCGCGCTAGTTCGAGCAATAACTCATAGAGATCCACATGGCCATCACGAGCGGGTAAAAATACCACCGCAGCACCAGATTCTTCCAGTGCCGACGCTTTTTCGCGCTGCTCTGGCCCATCGATGGTTGCTATTAACGTATCGCCGGGCTGGGCAAACATTCGCGCTTCGGGACTCATCTGTAATTTACTGTCCACAACCACTCGCAGGGGCTGGCGCAGACTGTCTTCAACACCAACATCTTCATTGGTAATGCGCACAGTCAGCGAGGGATCATCCATCAGCTGGGTACCAATGCCGGTAATAATCGCGCAGTTGGCGGCGCGTAAACGCTGCACATCTTTGCGCGATGCTGGTGTGGTAATCCACTGACTCTGACCACTGGCCATGGCGGTACGGCCATCGAGACTGGCGGCGATCTTGACCACAACCCAAGGCAATCCATGTTCATGGCGTTTGATAAAACCTTTATTTAACTCTCGCGCCTGATCTTCATAGAGACCGCAGGCGACTTCGATGCCCGCATCTTCGAGTAACTTAATACCAGCACCAGCTACTTCCGGATTGGGATCTTCACAGGCGATAACTGCGCGGCTAATACCTGCATCTATTAATGCCTGAACACAGGGGCCAGTCTTGCCTGTATGACTGCAGGGCTCGAGAGTCACATAAGCCGTCGCGCCTTTTGTATCAGATGCGGCATTTAGAGCTTCGACTTCTGCATGATTACCGCCTGCAGGTCGGGTGAAACCTTCACCGACAATCTCTCCATCAATCACCAGCACACAGCCAACACTGGGATTCGGTGTCGTGGTGAATCGACCCTGGGCAGCCAGCTCCAAGGCGCGAGACATATATTCACGATCTGCCACAGAGTAGGCCATCAATCTTCCGCCTCATTGGGCTTTAATGCATTTAAGCGATTGAGCTCATCTTGAAATTCACTGAGGTCCTGAAAACTGCGATAGACCGAGGCGAAGCGCACATAGGCCACTTCATCCAGCTCACGCAATTTACCCATCACCGCTTCACCAATCATTCGCGACGGCACTTCACGTTCACCAGTGACCTGAAGAAAATGTCTTATCTGGGTCAGGGCAACTTCGATCTGCTCAATGGATACCGGACGTTTTTCCAAGGCGCGCTGGAGACCGTCGCGCAGCTTGTTTTCGTCGAAGGGCTCGCGAGTACCATCGGTCTTAATCACTCGAGGCATAACCAGTTCGGCCATCTCGTAAGTGGTAAAACGTTCGCTGCAACTAAGGCATTCACGACGTCGACGAACCTGACCACCGTCGGCGACTAGACGCGAATCCACGACTTTGGTGTCATCAGCTTTGCAAAAGGGACAATACATGGCTTTAGATCGAAAAAAAGGGGCGCCATTCTACCACAAGATAATGCTCTGAAAGCTATTGTGGATTATCCATAGCCGCTATTCCCACATCATCGCCGGAGTGGATATAACTGACACCTAAATCGCCCATAACACAACGATGTCGAGGACCGATAAGAGCGCCATCAGAAGCCTCATAACCAACATCTCCTGGATATAGCAGCACCATTGTTTCGCCATCTCGTGAAATTCTTGGGGTTATCCAGTAAGCCTCAAAATTGCGCAAGCTATCCAATGCCTGATCGGCACTAATAAACTGATCCACCATCTTAATACTCAGGTAGGTCGGCGGCATCATTTTAAGCTCGCCAGCACGGTGTTGGGCTATAGCTTGGGCCGGGGTCAACCACTGAAAATCGTGAATCTCACCGTCATCAATCACCACGTCAGACTCATCCTCTGGGACCACAGCAGCAAAAAACCAAGTGGCAAAGCGGCGCTTTAGGTTAACCGGAGTGGTCCAGTGAGAAAAATGCACCAACTGCTCCGGTTCAAGCAATAGGCCGCACTCTTCAGCAGATTCTCGAACTGCAGCAACTCGGGCCGCCAGCTCATCACCCTCAAGCCCAGTGTTATCGGCCAGATCCACGGCACCACCGGGAAACACCCAGGCGCCACCAGCAAAAACTAATTTGGCATTGCGGCGCAGCATGAGTATTTCCATGCCAGCCTCAGCTTGGCGCATAATCAAAACGGTTGCGGCGTTGCGTATTCTCACTGCGGCTTCGTCGCTGATGATGTCGCTCAAGATTTCACTCAATGTAGCGCCTCTATTTTTTATTATTAGTGCCCTAGTTAAAAACAAAAAAGCCCTGTAGTAAACAGGGCTTTTTCGATTCGCTCATTACAGGCTAATTAAGACAAGCCGATAATCAGAGACTAACCATAGACAGGGAAACGTGCACAGACTTCCAATACCTTGGCTTTCACCTCAGCAATAACCTGCTCAGAAGTGCCATTTTCCAAACTGTCGAGAATATCGCACATCCAATCAGTCAGCTGCACAGTTTCGTCAATGCCAAAACCGCGAGTCGTAATAGCGGGCGTGCCCACTCGCAAACCAGAAGTCACAAAGGGTGAGCGCGGGTCATTGGGTACAGCGTTTTTGTTCACTGTAATAAAGGCTTCGCCCATGGCGCGGTCAGCGTCTGTACCTGTGTACTCTTTACCAATCAGGCTAACCAACATCAGATGGTTTTCG
The DNA here is from genome assembly GCA_905478725.1 of uncultured Pseudomonadales bacterium. Classification (GTDB taxonomy): domain Bacteria; phylum Pseudomonadota; class Gammaproteobacteria; order Pseudomonadales; family Porticoccaceae; genus HTCC2207. The sequence continues at coordinate 3,677 of CAJQJT010000014.1, read as the reverse complement.
GTGCCATTGGAAACAATATCAATACCGCGTTCCATAAATCTCGCTGCCATAGCCTTAGCATTGGCCACAACCTGCTTTTGGTATTCAACAAACTCGGGGCTGGCTGCTTCTTTAAAGGCAATCGCCTTAGCCGCAATAACGTGACACAGCGGGCCGCCCTGTCCACCAGGGAAAACGGCAGAGTTACATTTTTTCGCCACAGCTTCGTCATTGGTAATGATGATGCCGCCACGTGGGCCACGCAGTGTTTTGTGCGTAGTAGAGGTCACAACATGAGCGTGGGGAACTGGGTTGGGGTAAACACCAGCGGCGATCAGGCCAGAGACGTGAGCCATATCAACCATCAGATAGGCACCGACTTTGTCGGCGATTTCGCGGAAGCGCGCCCAATCCATAATTCCAGAGTAAGCCGAGAATCCAGCGATAATCATTGCCGGCTTGTGTTCTATAGCCAGAGCTTCAACCTGCTCGTAGTCGATCAGACCAGTGGCGTTATCGAGACCATACTGAACCGCATTGTAGAGTTTGCCAGAAAAGCTTGGCTTAGAACCGTGCGTCAGGTGACCACCGTCAGCCAGGCTCATGCCCAAAATGGTGTCGCCACCTTTGATCAGTGCCAGAAATACCGCACTGTTAGCCTGAGAACCAGAGTGTGGCTGCACATTAGCATAGGCTGCGCCATAGAGACTTTTCAGCCGATCAATCGCCAACTGCTCAGTGATATCAACATATTCACAGCCACCGTAGTAGCGCTTGCCGGGATAACCCTCAGCGTATTTGTTGGTCATCTGACCACCCTGAGCTGCCATAACCGCCGGGCTGGTGTAGTTTTCAGAGGCAATCAGTTCAATGTGCTGCTCTTGACGCTGATCTTCCTGCTGCATGGCGTGCCATACCTCGGCATCAAAATTCTCAATAGTCTGGTTTCTATCAAACATGGTTAGGGCATTCCCATAGCTGGTGGCTTTTAAATATAGAGAGTCTAAATCTAGCAAGTTTAAAAAGGTGGCAAGTTTAACCGAAAGCTGATGCAGCTAACAGCCAAAAATCCCCCTGGAATCTATTTTTCTAGCAGCGCGATCGCCTCGACATGAGCGGTGTGAGGGAACATATCCATCACCCCAGCCGCCTTCATTTTATAGCCAGCTTCCGCGAGCACTTTAAGATCGCGAACCATGGTCGACGGGTGACAGGAAATATAAATCACCTGCTTCGCCTTAGTTTTAACAACCCAAGGCATAACGCCAGCAGCGCCACTTCGCGGTGGATCCAGCAGCACCAGATCAACTTTGCCTTTGATTTTGCGCATGCCGGTCCAATTGCTTAGATCCGAGACGACAAATTCTGTATTGGTAATATTATTGCGCTGAGCATTCTCTTGGGCTTTTTCCACCAACTCGGTGAGCCCCTCAATGCCGATCACCCGGTCAAATTTAGCCGCCAGAGGCAGAGAAAAATTACCCGAACCACAGAACAGATCAACAGCAACAGAGGCTCTTTCGGAAGTAGTCTTACGCACCAGATCCAGTACCTGATCAATCATCTGACGATTAATCTCGCCGTTGACCTGAACAAATTGACCCGGCTCTACTTGCAGCTGAATAGTATCAGTAAGCGTGACATGTAAAGGTTGATCACCGCCATCAATACGCTTAAAAGCCGTCTGCTTTTCGGTCTTCCACCACAGCTGCGCATCGGTAAATGTCAGCTCAGCTAACATGGCTTCACGCTCCCCGGCGGAAGGCACACGACTAGCTTCAATGGCAATGGCCACGGCGTTGTCGGCACTGAGCAATTCAACCTCAGTGAGGCGAATGCCTGTGGGAAAGTTAACCATCCAAGCAGGCAGCGCAGCAACAATTGCAGGAAGCGGTTCCACCAACACATGACATTCCGTAATCGGTTCGATACGACGACTACCGGCATTGCGGAAGCCAACCATAATCTGGCCATCTTTAGCCCGCTGCACAGCCAGGCGTGCGCGGCGGCGATAGCCCCACTGAGGAGCACTCAGTGCGGGTAAAATAATGTCTGGTAACAGGTCGGCGCGTTCCAAACTGTCCATAAGCTGCTGCTGTTTAAAACCTATCTGCGCGCCATGCTCCAGATGCTGCAAAGTGCAGCCGCCACAGCGAGGGAAATGTTTGCACAACGGATCGACGCGACTCGGAGATGCCGAGACCACATTGAGCACATGGGCTTCATCGTAATTGCGCTTTTGATTGTGGCGACGAAACTCAACCGTTTCACCGGGCAACGCGCCGTCGATAAAGCATGCCTTACCGTCCGGACGACCGACACCGCGGCCGTCGTGAATCAAATCAACAATTTCGCAGATCAAGGGAGTTTCATTGGCCATGGTGGCATCTTGTGTGGTCGAATTTAAGGGCGCTATAGTAGCAGATTGAGGTAATCGCTTTTGATTGTTTTACACAGCCCAAAATTGAGCTGATAATCGCAGCCTAAAGCGCCTATAAGTAAAGAGTACCGACTAATAAGCCGAGGGAGATTCTTATGAGCATTCGCAACACAGAGCAACAATGGGGCTGGCCAAGCAAGCTACTGCACTGGCTCACAGCGCTGCTAATTTTAGTTCAAATTCCCCTCGGTTTTTATGCCGATGACCTAGCTAATTCGCCGCTAAAACTCGAACTATTTGGCTGGCACAAGTCCTTTGGCATTCTCATCTTGATGCTCGCCATTATGCGACTCCTTTGGCGCATGGCTGGCTCCATCCCAACCCTGCCCGACGCCAGCTTTGTCCAGCGCCGCTTAGCGAATCTCGGACACAGCTTACTTTACGGCCTGATGCTAGTGCTGCCCCTCAGTGGTTGGATCATGTCCTCAGCGGCCAATCGCCCGATCAATTGGTTTTGGATAATGGAACTGCCGGCGCTGACCGGCCCCGATAAAGTACTCAAAGAAATTGCCGAAGAGGTTCATGAGGTGTCGGTGATACTGCTGCTTGTAGTGCTGGCGGTGCATATTGGCGCGGCTCTGTGGCACCACTTTAAACTGCGCGATAGCGTGCTGAAACGTATGTGGTTTTAAGCCTATGAATAATTTCTCTAAAACGTTTCTACTGAGTTTACTGACGGTATGTCTGCCAAGCGTTGCCGAGCAATGGCAGTCGGTGCCATCAGAGAGTCAGCTTATGTATCAAGTCACCTTTCAAGGCCTACCCATTGAAGGGCGCTTTACCCAGTTTTCTGTGGATTACAGCCCCGCCGAAAAGCTGCTGGTGAAAGTGGCGATTGGCAGCGCCGATATGAATGACGATGAACTGAACAGCGAAATTGCCGGAGTCGATTGGTTTGATGTTGGTCGTTTCGATGAAGCCGTCTTTCGTAGTGACGACTTGGTGCCTAACAGCTTTGACACTGAGAGCAACTCAAAGGAAAACTTTATCGCCGAGGGAAGCTTAAATTTAAAAGGCGTTTCCGAACCAGTGAATGTGCCCTTTGTCTGGCAGCCTGATACGCAGAATCCAGACCGCGCCACCATGAGTGGCCAGCTAGTCTTAAAGCGCAGCGACTTTTCTATTGGCATTGGCGACTGGTCCAGTGGCGACCAGATTGGCATTGATGTCAACGTTAGTTTTTCTGTTGTGTTGCAAAGAGAAGCGAACGAGCTGTTTGATGGAGAGCTGTTTGATGAAGAGCTATTTGATGAAGAGC
>CAJQJT010000013.1 GCA_905478725.1 uncultured Pseudomonadales bacterium | reverse complement strand
GTCAGTGATGCTGTCAGTATCAAAGCCGCAAGTGAACGTTTTGACTTCAACGACTTTGCACTGATTATTAGCGACCTGCGCCTCCCCGGGCAGCTTGGAACTGACCTGATTAAAATGGTCGATCCAGTGCCAGTCCTAATCATGACTAGCTATGCTAGCCTGCGCTCAGCAGTAGACATCATGCGCCAGGGTGCTGTTGACTATATCTCCAAGCCCTTTGATCACGAAGAGATGCTGCTATCCGTTCGACGTATTCTCAGCGCATCAAACCACAGAGCTGTGGCTGCAAAAACATTGGGCGATATAGCACTTTTGGGCTCCAGTGAAGCGATTAAAAAAATCACCCGAGTGATCCCCAAAGTCGCCGCTTCCGATCTGCCAATCCTGATTCAGGGCGAAACCGGCAGCGGTAAGTCCGCTCTGGCACTGGCTATTCACAACGGCAAAAAATCCACTCGGCAACGCTTTATCAACATTAACTGTGCCGGTATCAAAGAGGCTGAACTAGTCAGCCAACTGGACGCTAGCGGTTCGAGCACAACGGTTTTTCTCAACAATATCGCTGAGTTGGCAGCCCCTCTGCAGCCGCTTTTACTGAGAACAATGCAGACCAGCCAAAGTCGGTTTATCTGTTCCTCGGATCAGGATCTGGAAAAGCTCTGTCAGGCCAACCTATTCCGCAAAGACCTCTACTATGAGATTGATGTTGTCAGCATCGCCATGCCGACAATGCGTCAGCGAAGTGCTGACATTCCTGCCATTGCCCAGGCAATTCTTGTGCACTTTGATGATGCCAGCTCGGGATTAACTGAAGAAGCCACCCAAGCATTGGTCGATTATCAGTGGCCTGGCAATCTGCGACAGTTAAAAAACACTCTGCAACAAGCCGTCATTATGGCCTCTCCAGGGGAGCCAATAGATGCTGAGCTTGTGGGTCTTGAGGGGATGACGCCCAGACCAGCGCAGATCTCAAGACATCCTCGTGCTGGATCAGTTGAGCAGAGTATCACTCAAGATTATGACGCCCCCGCAGGTTTATCACTGGAAGATTATTTCACCCGTTTCGTGCTTGAAAACCAAGAGAATATGAGTGAGACCGATCTCGCTAAGAAACTCGGCATCAGCCGAAAAAGCCTCTGGGAGCGACGCAATAAGCTGGGTATCAGCCGCAAAAAAGGTGATGAACCCCATAGGGACTAACTGCTATCAAAGGTCGCTTTAGTCTCCCGCCGAGATGTTTCCTCTGTTAAACTCTGAGGCCTAATAACAACCTAACTGGCAATCACTTAATGCTGAAACGCATAAGTAAGTTCTTTCAACGAGATAAATCCTCAAAAAGCGCCTCTGGCCCCCAGATTTTTGGTGACGGCCAACACTGCCTTTCGCCGGATATGATCAATCGCGACGCCTATAAAGTGGTCGACGTGTTACAGAAAGCCGGATTTGAAGCTTACGTTGTGGGCGGTTGTGTTCGCGACCTACTTATCGGCTTAAAGCCTAAAGACTTTGATGTGGCGACCAGCGCCAAGCCCTACGAAGTCAAAGAATTGTTTCGCCGCTCGCGCATTATTGGTCGCCGCTTTCAAATCGTCCATGTGCAGTTCAGTCGTGAAATTATTGAAGTGACGACTTTTAGATCCAATAGCAGCCAGACGACCAGCAAAAATCGTCGTCAGCAGACCGACAGCGGCATGCTCACAAGAGACAATGTCTTCGGTACAGTTGAAGAAGATGCGTCGCGTCGTGATCTCACCGTCAATGCTCTCTACTACGATCCCAGCACCAACAGCATCCACGACTTTACCAATGGTATCGACGATATGGATGCCAAAGTTATCCGTATTATCGGTGATCCGGAAACCCGCTTTCGCGAAGATCCGGTGCGCCTTTTGCGTGTTGCGCGCTTTGCCGCCAAGCTCGGTTTTGATATAGAACCTGCCACTGCAAATCCAATGAAACACCGCGCCGCCGATCTGCAGCAGGTTTCGTCACCGCGACTGTTCGATGAAACATTGAAACTGTTTATGAGTGGCCAGGGTTTAGACACCTTTAAAATATTGGTTGAACACGGGTTATTTGATTATATAGTTCCCCAGTTGGGCCCTATGCTCAATGACCGTCAGGGAATACCTATGAAGCTGGTATCTCAGGCCTTGGTCAATACGGATAAACGCATTCAGGCTTCACAGCGTGTCACTCCCGCCTTTATTTATGCCGCTCTGTTATGGCCCGCAGTACAGCGATTGGCGAGCAATTTCGAGAAGAATGGCAACTCGCCGCCCTATGCTCTGAGCAAGGCCGCGGGAGAAGTTATTCTCAATCAGATTCCGGTCACCGCCATACCCAAGCGCTTTAGCATTCCAATGCGCGAGATCTGGGATCTACAGCTGCATCTGCGACGTCGCGGCGGCAATCGTGCCCAGCGTCTAGTGGAGCATCCACGCTTTAGAGCAGCCTATGATTTTGTCTTGCTGCGGGAACAGGCCGGGGAAAGTCTCGATGGTCTCGGCGCTTGGTGGACGACCTACCAGGAAGCCAACAATGAAAGCCGCCAGACTATGGCCGACGACGTTATGTCCACTGATCGCAGCCCGAAAAAACGCCGCCGTCGCCGCAATAGCCCTAAGCCTACAGCAGACCCTGCGCAATAATGGCTGAAGTCTATATCGCTCTGGGCAGTAACATGGACAGCCCTCACAGCCAGCTAGACAGTGCCCTCGAGGCACTTGCGCAACATCCCCGCATAGATCTCATCGCAACCTCAAGTCGCTATCAGACGCCGCCCATTGGCCCACAGCAGCCAGACTTTATTAATGCCGCGGCGCAGCTCAACACCGACCTCTCGCCACTGGATCTGCTCGATGCGTTGCAGACTATAGAGCATCAGCAAAATCGAGTGCGTAGCATTCACTGGGGCCCGCGGACTCTGGATCTGGATATCTTGCTCTACAACAATCTTGTAATAGAAAGCGAGCGCCTGACGATTCCCCATCCACGTATGCGTGAGCGAGGATTTGTCCTGGTGCCTCTGGCAGACCTCGATGCTCAGTTAGCCCTACCCAGCGGAGAAACTGTCGCTCAACTATTGGCAAACTGCTCCCAGCAAGGTATTGTCAAAACAACATTTGGCGAAGCGTAAACAGCCGACAAATTCGTTCATAGCCTGTGCGCTGACTTTCGGAGAGCAATGTGGAACAAACAATTCTCAGCGAATTTAATCTTGATTTGGCTACAGCCACCATCCCACAATATATTGCGATAGAAGGCCCAATCGGCATAGGCAAGACAACCTTAGCCAAGCGTCTGGCCCACTCTTTCAACTATGAAATACTGCTTGAAGATGCTGAAGAGAATCCCTTTCTGGAACGCTTTTACCAAGATCGTCGCAGCAACGCTCTGCCCACTCAGCTGTTTTTCCTGTTCCAGCGCATGCGCAAACTACAGGAAATGCGCCAGGGAGATATTTTCCAGCAGGTGCGCATTGCCGATTTTCTGATTGAGAAGGATCCACTGTTTGCCAAGATAACCTTGGATGACGACGAATACCGTCTCTATCAAACCGTCTACGATACTATTATCACCGACCTGCCGAAGCCCGATTTAGTCATCTATCTGCAGGCGCCCACCGAAACGCTCTACGATCGTGTACAACTTCGCGGTGCGCCCAGCGAGCGCGCTATAGAGCTCAGCTACCTACAACAGCTGAATGACGCCTACACGCAATTCTTCTATTACTACGACGACACGCCGCTGTTAATC
>CAJQJT010000012.1 GCA_905478725.1 uncultured Pseudomonadales bacterium | reverse complement strand
AGAACTCTTAATTAGAACTCAGGGCCGACCTAGTGACAAGGCACCGACCCTTCAAACTTAGCGAGACTACTTAGCTTCGGGTTCCGCAGCAGCACTGGGCAGATAATCGCCGGTCATGCGCTCAAGCTTATCTTCCCCGTCAAAGAAAATTGTCACCTGTTCTTGGGTTTCTTTGCCAGAGGCCGACTTGCGGCTGTAGAAATAATCCCAGCGCGCTTGATTGAAGGTATCTGCTACCAGGGGAGTGCCGAGCACAAAGCGAACCTGTGATTTGGTCATGCCAGGAAGCAGTTTATCAATCATCTCCTGATCGACAATATTGCCTTGTTGAATGGCTACTTTATGTACCCCAGGGAATTTGATCCAGCTACAGCCACTGGCCAGAAGCGTAAAACTTATCAAGCAAATCAGAACTATTCGCATTTGTGGGGTTCCCGTTGGTTGAGCGAACGGGGATAATACCCAAAGCGACCAGCATAGAGAAGGGGTAAGCATGACTCTCGAAGACCAAGAGCTAAAAAAAGCCGGACTTAAGGTGACATTACCAAGAGTCAAAATCCTGCAGATCCTCGAAAACTGCAGCGATCGTCATATGACAGCTGAAGATATCTACCAAGCACTGCGTGATTCCGATGGCGATGTTGGCATTGCCACGGTCTATCGGGTACTCACCCAATTTGAGGCCGCCGGTCTAGTGGAGCGCCACAACTTCGATAATGGCCCGGCGATTTATGAAATTGATCGCGGTGAGCATCACGATCACATGGTCTGTACTGAGACGGGCAAGGTCATTGAATTTCACGATGCTGAAATCGAAGCTCTGCAAGAGCGTATTGCTGCAGCTCAGGGCTATCAATTAGTTGGCCACAGTCTGGTACTCTACGTAAAACCCAAGACGTCGTAACAGGTTACTTTCATCGCGGTTGTTATGACCGCGCTTATTTTTCCGTCACAAAAGAATTATAAAAATAATGACTGAAACTACTCTAAAACAAATCGAAAATTTCCTTAATGCCTGGGCTGACCTAATGTGGAGCACACCACTGGTGGTACTTCTCGTCGGTGGCGGACTGTTTTTTATGATTCGGTCGCGCATGCAACCCTATCGCTATTTCGGCCATGCCATTGCATTGCTGCGCGGCAAGTACAGCGACCCCAACGATCCAGGGCATATACCTCACTCACAGGCCCTGTCTACAGCGCTCTCTGGCACCATTGGTCTAGGTAATATTGCCGGTGTGGCGATTGCTATCAGTATCGGCGGCCCTGGCGCGGTGTTTTGGATGTGGGTCACTGCAATAGTCGGTGTAGCAACTAAGTTTTACACCGCTTCACTGGCGGTGATGTTCCGTGGACACGACTCCCTTGGCGCCCTGCGCGGCGGACCTATGTACGTGATTATGGAAGGCATGGGCAAGCGCTGGTATCCATTGGCGGCACTGTTTGCCGTGGCCTGTCTAATAGGCGCGCTGCCGCTTTTCCAAGCCAATCAGTTTATTCAATTGCTCCGTGACAGTGTCGCTATCCCGGCCGGTTTGGCCACTAGCGACAGCCATTTCGCCTTTGACTTTTTTGCCAGTCTCACCGTGGCGGTGTTGGTTACTATTGTTGTGGCGGGACGAATTGAGCGCATTGGTCGCTTAACTGTGCGCCTGGTGCCGACAATGGTAATCCTCTATTTGGGTATGACGTCGGTGATTCTCTACACTTACATGGCTGATATACCGGCGGTGTTTTGGTTGATTATTACCGATGCCTTTACCGGTGAAGCAGCAGCTGGCGGTTCGGTGGGTGCAGTGATTATGATTGGTGTGCGCCGCGGCGCTTTCTCCAATGAGGCTGGCATTGGTACTGAGTCTCTGGCCCATGGCGCGGCGAAAACTACAGAGCCGATTCGTGAGGGCATTGTCGCCATGATCGGGCCGGTGGTCGATACGTTGCTGGTCTGTACCTGTACTGCATTGATTATTCTGTTGACCGGTGTTTGGCAGGCGGATTCTGATCTGGCAGGTGTCACCATGACAGCTCGTGCAATCGAACAGGTGTTTCCGGTAACCGGTATTTACCTGCTGTTGATTATGGTGGGCATGCTGAGTTTTAGCACTATGGTGAGCATGTGGTTCTATGGGGTGAAATGTGCCGGATTTTTGTTTGGTGCCGAGCGCGAACACTATTACACGCCGGTCTACATCAGTTTGATTGTTGTGGGTGCGGTGGTCTCTATGGATATAGTGAATGGCCTGATTCTGGCAGCCTATGCCACCATGGCGATTCCAACGATGATTTCAACTCTAGTCTTGGCGCCTAAGGTCAATGCGGCGGCGAAAAAGTATTTCGCTGAGTTGCGGGCCAGCAAGTAGAGACCTTGTGTTGATATAAGCGTTGCCGTCAGATGACGGCAACGGGTTAGTTCTCTTAAAGCAGCTTCTCAATATCCGCAGCAATATCCTTGGGCTTGCGGATCGGCGCATAGCGTTCCACTACCTGACCTTCTCGGTCGACTAAAAACTTGGTGAAGTTCCACTTAATCTTGCTGTTTAAAATACCACCGGCCTGACTCTTGAGATGGGTATAGAGGGCGTGTTGCTCACTACCATTGACGTCGATCTTGCCCATCACGGGAAAGCTCAGGCCAAAATTCATCTGGCAAAATTCCTGAACCTCGGCATTGGAGCCTGGCTCCTGACCGCCAAACTGATTGCAGGGCAGTGCCAAGACAACAAAGTCTCGAGCGCTGTATTGATCATAGAGCTCCTGCAGCTGGGTGTACTGAGGCGTGAAGCCGCACTTGCTGGCGGTATTGACGATCAGCACCACTTTGCCGCGGTAGTCTTCCAGTGAAACAGGGTTTCCGCTGCTATCTGCAACGGTGAAGTCGTAAATCGATTGATTGCTCATAGGATTATTTGCTCGCTATCTTATTTTTATTGTTTTGTTATCTTTCGCTCTTTATTAGAGCCGCAATCTATTTGAAGCAGTGCTCAGGTGCGGGGAAGGTACCTGTACGTACGGCATTGCCATAGGCAGTGATGGCCTCTTGAATACTGGCTTGATCCTCAAGAAAGTTCTTCGAGAAGCGCGGCAGGCGCTGAGAGATGCCGAGCATATCGTGGAGCACTAACACCTGAGCGTCTGTGTCCGGTCCGGCGCCTATGCCGATAACTGGAATGGTGAGGGCGTCAGAGAGTTGCTTGCCCAGTGCCGAGGGCACGCATTCCACAACGATCAATTCGGCACCGGCGTCTTCCAGTGCCAGGGCGTCGGTAATCATCAACTCTGCAGCCTGATCTTCTTTACCCTGTACTTTGTAGCCGCCGAGCTTATGTACCGATTGCGGCGTCAGACCCACATGGCCGCAAACGGGAATGCCGCGCTGACTGAGCAGATAAACCGTATCCGCGAGCCAGGCGCCACCCTCGAGTTTAACCATCTGGGCACCCGCCTGCATCAGGATGGCGGCATTATCCATGGCCTGCATTTCTGTGGCATAGGACATAAAGGGCATATCGGTCATCAGCAGGGCGCGGTTGTTGCCGCGTTTTACCGCTTCTGTGTGATAGGCCATATCGTCGATGGTTACAGGCAAGGTGCTGTCGCAGCCTTGAATAACATTGCCCAGTGAATCCCCCACCAGTACCACCTCAATTCCGGCATTCTCAATCAGTTTTGAGAAGGTGAAATCATAGGCGGTGATCACGGCGAATTTTTCGCCCGCGTCTTTCATTGCGGCAAGATTGCTAATAGTTGTTGTTTTCATAGTCTTTTAGTTAGAGTCCTTTTTGCGTCTCAGAAGCACCTTAATAGCACCTTAATAGCACCTTAATAGCATCACGATGGCCAGATTATAGCGGTTTTACTGCAGCGGGTGAGGGTTGTAGTAATGTCGCCCTGAACTAATTTGCAGCATGTACTCAACAAGATTTTGGTAGTCGCGCTCACTGGTCGCCAGGTTTATGGCTTCGGTGTTAACGATTAACAGCGGCGTGTCGTCGTAGTAATAGAAGAATTGCGTGTAGGCGTCATTCAGCTGTTGTAGGTAGCTGAGCTCTATAGCGCGCTCGCTGGGCGCACCGCGAAGTTGTACACGATCGTAGAGAGTTTCGGTGGGCGCCTGCAGATAG
>CAJQJT010000011.1 GCA_905478725.1 uncultured Pseudomonadales bacterium | reverse complement strand
GGCTTCCTCAAGCCGCGAGTAGAGGCGGCGAGCAAAGGAGAGTTTTTGGACAAATCAGTGGATGATATTTTTGCTGAGGTAGAGAAGGAGTAATAATCCCAGGATGGGTACGCTGTATAAGTTAACTAGAGATGCGGAAAACGACTTGCGAGAAGTGGCGCGCTATACAATTTAGTAGTTGGGGCGCCAGCACTTTAAAGATCTACCGGAAAGGGCTGGTCAAAACGTTTAATGACCTGGCTGGAAATCAGTCCGTTGGTCGATATTTTTCTAGACGTTTTCCCCAGTTACTAGTCACCAGATATAGGTATCACTATATATTCTATGTTGTTGATACCGCTGAAAAGCCCGTAGTTATCGGAGTGATCCACGAGAAAAGAGATATAGTGAATCGTTTGGCTGAGCGGCTAGGCTAAAATATTTACTTGAGAATCAAAAAAACGTTCTTGCAGGATTTTTCAATTGTTTTTGTATTTCGGACTATTTATTCGTCACTGTCCCTCTAATACCTAGTTAAAGTCACTGTCCTTCTAATACCTAGAAAAACGATATCTTCTCGAGTTGATAAACTGTTTTTGTAGGTCTAGTCTTGATCCATTGTTCGCTGAATTTTGAGGTTGGCATCATTTTTTCTGAGGCTAGAAAGCATTAATTGCGGTCTCAAACGTTAATGTTACGGGTGATTGAGTTGAATTTTACTGATTTGGAATGTGCTGGATTTCGCGCCTGGCCTGCCTCAGATCAGCGAGAGTTTGATGGTTTTGTCTTGCGCTCATCAAATGGATTCACTAAAAGGGCTAATTCGGCCAATGCTATTAGACCTCTAATATCTGACCTCAAAGGGTTAGTGAATCGATGCGAAGAGTATTTTTTTGATCAGTCACTACCCAGTATCTTTAGAATCCCTTCATTTATTGAAAGTGAAAGCCTCGATGAATATCTGGAAGAAAATTTCTATGAAGCCGAGGATCATTCCTTGGTTTTACATCGAAAAATAGAAGCTTCTGATTTTACGCCTTGCAAATTAGCAGTGAAAAATGCCACCGATTGGATTGCATCCTATAGTGAGATCAGCGGCATAAATGCGACCTCACAAAAGCTGCATTTAGATATGCTTGGTCGCATTCAAGATAAAACACTAATGGCTGTGTTAGTGGAAGATGGTGTTGAAATTGCCTGCGGGCTTGGGGTTCTCAATAAGGGTCTTTTTGGGTTGTTCGATATTGGTACCTTAAGCGCTAACCGGAACCAAGGCTATGGGGCAAAGCTATTGAATGGGATGTTAAGTTGGGCGGTGTTAAATGGCGCGACTGATTCATATTTGCAGGTGGTTGCTGACAATGCGCCTGCAATTAGCTTGTATCCTAAGCTTGGTTTTCAAGATTGTTATGAGTATTGGTATCGTATTAAGAGTTTGAGTGGCTCCTAAGTCAGGGGGATGATCTTTATTTAGTAAAGTTGAGAAATAAAAAAACCCCGCAAATGCGGGGTCTTTATTGTTTTCGATCTCGAAGCAACTAGCTGTAATTTCGTACTAGCTACCTGTCATCTCGAACGAATGTGAGAGATCTCAATGAGATCCTTCGGCTTCGCTCAGAATGACAACTCTACTGAGTTGCCACCTCAACAATCTGCTGCGCTGCAATCAACTTGCCTTCTTCAGCGGACTTCTGGAACGACTCGATCTGGTCGAAGTTCATGTAGCTATAAACCTCTGCAGACATGGAATCGATCTTGCTGGCGTATTCCATATACTCGGCGACGGTTGGCAGTCGACCCAAAATACCACCTACCGTTGCCAGTTCGGCAGATGTCAGGTAAACATTGGCACCATCACCCAAACGGTTGGGGAAGTTACGGGTTGATGTGGACAGTACAGTAGCACCGGCTAATACACGTGCCTGGTTACCCATGCACAGTGAACAGCCTGGCATCTCTGTGCGAGCGCCGACTTTACCGTAGATATTGTAGTAGCCTTCTTCCATGAGCGTGTGAGCATCCATACGAGTAGGAGGGCAGATCCAGAATCTGGAATCTACTGAACCGGCTTCGTCGAGGAGCTTACCTGCGGCGCGGAAGTGACCAATATTGGTCATGCATGAGCCGATAAAGATCTCGTCGACTTTGTCGCCGGCAACGTCTGATAAGAGTTTGGCGTCATCTGGGTCATTTGGACAGCAGACGATGGGCTCTTTGATGTCAGCCAGATCAATCTCAATGATGGCGGCGTATTCTGCGTCAGCATCGGCTTCCATCAGAGTTGGCTCGGCCAACCACTCTTCCATCTTGCGTACACGACGCTCTAGGGTGCGAACATCGCCATAGCCTTCGGCGATCATCCAGCGCAACAGAGTGGCGTTGGAACGCAGGTACTCGGCAACGGAATCTTCGCTTAACTTAATGGTACAACCGGCAGCTGAACGCTCGGCTGAGGCATCGGATAATTCAAAGGCTTGCTCAACGGTGAGGCTTTCAATACCTTCGCCTTCAATTTCCAGAATACGGCCACTGAAGAAGTTCTTTTTGCCTTTCTTCTCTACGGTTAGCAAACCTTCTTTAATGCCGTAGTAGGGAATGGCATGGACTAGATCACGCAGTGTAATGCCGGGCTGCATTTTGCCTTTAAAGCGAACTAGCACAGACTCAGGCATATCCAATGGCATAACGCCTGTGGCTGCGGCGAAAGCGACTAGACCAGAACCACCTGGGAATGAAATACCCATGGGGAATCTTGTGTGTGAATCACCGCCAGTACCAACAGTATCCGGCAGCAACATGCGGTTTAGCCAGCTGTGAATAATGCCGTCACCTGGG
>CAJQJT010000010.1 GCA_905478725.1 uncultured Pseudomonadales bacterium | reverse complement strand
GGTGGGCAGCTGGCGCTGTGGATTGGCTTTCCAATCATGGTAATAGGGCAGCAGTTCTGCGACTTGCTCTAGGGAGTCATGGCGAGCGAGTAATTTTTGGTTGTCACTGGAGCCCAGTAATAGGGAAGCCCGCTCATTGAGCTGCTCGATACAAAAATCACTGTCAAAGACAATAATGCCGGTGAGCATCTTATTAAAAACCAGATCATTGATATGCTGCAACCTTGTCGCCGCTCGGGATTCACTTTCAGCTAGCTTTTGAACCAGAGTTAAACGTTTGGTCAGATAGATAAAAATCACTGCAGTGGCAAACAGCAAAATGCCGAAGACGCCGCTGCGCACTACTTCCGCTTGACCACCGTCACTGAGGAGAAATTCGGACATAGCTATGGAGACTGGAATAAAACTGGCAATCGCAGCAATCGACAGCGCTAGTCTGGTCTTCAGGAAAGTGCCGGATGCGGCCACAGTAACCATTAGCAGATAGCCCATGTATCCGGCCATACCGCCTGAACTGAAGAGCATCAGGTTAATAGCCACTACATCTACCAGCAACGCAGCAAACAGCAGAGTTTCGCCGGGCCTCCAGTGCAATAGTTGGAACAGTGGCAGAATGATCAGGCTGGCAGCTAGATAGACCGCAGCGGTAATGGAGAACAGGCCGCTGTTGCTGCCGTCGAAATAGATAGGGGATGAGTCTAGGTGGCCCAGCCACAGCAGCAAGACCGAGAGAAAGAGCCGGTAGCTGGAGTAGAACTTGAGTAATCTGGAGGGTACGTGATTGTGCTGCGATGCTTCCTGCATACTGAGATCTCCATCCAAATTGGAGTTAACTCAACCGGCCTTTATCAGTCGTAGATTGTCGCTATGGCCAAACGCTTATGTTGAGTTTTATTATAAATAGCAATCAGCCGATCCTCGGCCTCTTGAGAGACTGCTTTGTTTTCAAGAAAATTA
Source organism: uncultured Pseudomonadales bacterium (assembly GCA_905478725.1). GTDB lineage: Bacteria > Pseudomonadota > Gammaproteobacteria > Pseudomonadales > Porticoccaceae > HTCC2207. Next base: position 1,837 of record CAJQJT010000010.1, on the reverse strand, counting down.
TCAATTTCGTCATAGCTCAGCCCGAGAACCTGTTCATCGGCTTTCTGAGGCAACAAGCATTCCAGATCTGCAGTAGGTGTCTTGATCACTAGAGAGTCCGGAGCGCCCAAAGTTTTGGCCAGCATGCGCACCTGACGCTTACTCAGTCCGAACAGTGGCGCCAAGTCACAGGCGCCATCGCCAAATTTAGTATAGAAGCCAGTAATGTTCTCTGCCGAGTGATCTGTACCCAGTACCAAACCCCCAAGAATACCGGCGATCTCATACTGTGAGGCCATCCGTGCACGGGCTTTGAGATTGCCTTTGGCAAAGTCGGTGATGCCTTCGTTATCAGGAAGCATGCCATTCTCTGCCAAGGTGCCGCAGACGCTATCGTGGATCGCATCAGCACCGCTTTTGATATTGACCGTAAGGCTTTTGCTCGGCTGGATAAAGCTCAGTGCTACTTGGGCGTCGTGCTCATCCATCTGCACGCCGTAGGGTAGGCGCACAGCAACAAACTGATAGTCATCAGAATTCTGTTCAGCATTTAACTGATCTATGGAGAGTTGCGCGAGACGGCCGCAGGTTGAAGAATCAACACCGCCGCTAATGCCCAGAACCAGGGTCTTACAGCCAGCTGCTGTGAGCTGGCCTTTGATAAATTGGATTCTGCGTTGAATTTCAACTTGCGGGTCAATCTCTGGGATCACCCGCATTTCTTGGATAATTGCTGCCTTGTTCATAAGCTCCGAAACAACCCTTTGGACAGTGGTTAAATTAGTCGACTAGACCAAAGGAGATACGGTTCCAAATCGAACGTGGTTCTTCTTTCTTATCCTCATTGGTAGCGATTAACTCAGCTTCGCGCACCGACCGGTTGTAGATAGCGCGAGAGTCAAAAGCTGGCGGTTGCAGACGCTCGATCAAACCGAAGGTAATCTTACCGAGAAACGTGTCTCCGCTGCCCACAAGCCGCTTATCAAAGTCGAACTCGCCGGACTGATTAAGAGAAGGATGCTCTGGATAGTTGGCAGCTAACACCTCAATCGCATGATCAGCCAGTTCTTGCATGCCCAACATTTGATAACCCTGAGCCATTACCGCAAGACCGTCGGGAACCGCTGGTGTCTGCTGAAAGTTCTCCACCACAAAACGACCGCGATTGGCCGCAGCCAGATAGGCACCACGAGAGAAGTAGTAGTTGGCCACATGTATTTCAGCGCGTCCCAGTTGGTTGCGCAGGTCTACCAGACGCTTGCGTGCATCGGCAGAATAAGGGCTTTTCGGGAAGCGGTTTAGCAGCTCCGAGAAAGTGCCAAAGGCATCCCTTGCTGTACCTATATCACGCATGCTGCTATCGGTGGGCAAAAAGTTGTCAAAGGCACTGGAAGCCTGAGAGACCTCAGAGAGACCTTTTACATAAAAGGCATAATCCACATTAGGGTGCTGCGGGTGCAGGCGGATAAACCGGTCTGCGGCGGCAATGCTAGAGTCGTGGTCACCGGACTTAAACTGGGCATACATTAACTCAAGCTGTGCCTGCTCAGCATACTTGCCGAAGGGAAACTGTGATTCGAGCAGCTGCAGGTTGCTGATCGCTACCGACCAGTTACTTGCGTTGAGACTACTCTGAATTTTTTCGTAAAAATCGACTTCGGTGTAACCAGTGGTTTCGTCTTCGGTAGACTCTTCATCACCCCATCCAAGCCAAGAGCACCCGGTGATAAAAGACAAACTCAATATGAGTAAAATAATTGACCTGATTTTCATGTAATATTCCCAGCCTGAGAAAGTGTCGACGCGCTAGCGATGTAGTCGTGCATTTAACCACACAGCCTGCGGTAAACCAATCTGT
>CAJQJT010000009.1 GCA_905478725.1 uncultured Pseudomonadales bacterium | reverse complement strand
GTGGTCACGCCGCCCTGGTGGACCATTTGAATAAAGTTCTCCATGCCCTTGCCAAAGCGAGCTGGGTCAAACAGGAATGGCATCTTTGGAATAAGCGCGTACATCCCATTCTCAAAGAAATGGCCCTTGCTCCAATCCGTTAAGGGGTTGTCAGTGAGATCAGCCTGTTTTATATCGAGCATCGTCAGTGCCGCATCGTTGGCAACTATTTCATGGAAGGATCTGTGCCACAGCATCACCGGCTGATCCGGGAATAGGGCGGTGAGCTCGTCGCGAAATAAGTCTCCATGCCACAGGGGGTGATAGCCCCAGGCAATAAAGGGAACAGTCTCATCACGGTGCTCGGCCACCAGCTGCTTCAGGCGTTTGAGATAAGCTTCGGGGGTTTTGGCGCCGGGGAATTCTCCTGTGGGCAGGGACCAGTCGTCTGGAGCTATAAAGGGAAACTGTGTCAGTACCGCGGGCAGGGAAGGGTGCACATGGGGATCAATAAAGCCGGGCATCATAATCTTGCCCTCGAAGCGGCGGTCGATACGCGCATCTTTTCGTTCGGTCCAGCTGCTCAGAGACTCCAGTGAACCCACCGCGACAATGCGGCCGTTGGCTACAGCCACGGCAGTTGCCTCGGGTAGGGCCGATTCCATGGTGATGATTTTCTTGGCGGTATAGATCACCAACGCCTCTATAGAGGCGCTATCCGTTTTATTGGCAGCACTCCAGGGAGCCGATGCAATCAGTAGGCAGGCGGTAGCAAGTTTTACGAATGCGGTCATGGTTACCCCGATTGTTATTTTTCTTATTGGGTGACGGTTATTTGATAGCCAAAATAGCGCCTTTTGTCCTAGTATGGCAACCAATAAAAGTCAGAGAATGACTTAATATTTAAGACGCTCTTGAGACAGACTCTCAAGACGTCCCTAAGACAATACGAGGATTCAAAGCATGAAAACAAAGGCAGCAGTGGCATTTGGCGCAGGTAAACCCCTAGAAATTGTCGAAGTAGATCTCGACGGACCACGCGCTGGCGAAGTGCTGGTTGAAATCAAGGCCACAGGTGTCTGCCATACGGATGCCTTTACCCTCTCTGGTGATGATCCCGAGGGTGCTTTCCCCGCGATCTTGGGCCACGAAGGTGCCGGTATCGTGGTTGAAGTGGGTCCCGGGGTGAAGAGCCTCAAGCCCGGCGATCATGTGATCCCTCTTTATACCGCCGAGTGCCGCGAATGCGAGTATTGCCTAAACCCCAAAACCAATCTCTGTCAGGCAGTTCGATCGACTCAGGGGCAGGGAGTAATGCCCGATGGCACCAGTCGTTTCTCCTTTGAAGGCAAACCGATTCTGCACTATATGGGTTGCTCTACCTTTTCTAACTACACGGTGCTCCCTGAGATATCACTGGCCAAAGTGCGCAAAGACGCGCCCTTCGACAAGATTTGTTATATCGGCTGTGGCGTTACCACGGGCATTGGTGCCGTAGCATTCACTATGAAAGTGGAAGCCGGTTCTACAGTAGCGGTATTTGGTCTGGGAGGCATAGGTTTGAACGTGATTCAGGGTGCCAAGATGGTCGGCGCCACAAGAATTATCGGTATAGATCTCAACCCCGCCCGCGAAGGCTTGGGCAAGCAGTTTGGCATGACCGACTTTATTAACCCCAAAGACGTAGACAATGTAGTCGACCACATTATTCAGATGACTGGCGGCGGCGTAGATTACAGTTTTGAATGTATTGGCAACGTGGACGTGATGCGCCAAGCCCTAGAGTGCTGTCACAAAGGCTGGGGCGAAAGCTGCATCGTTGGCGTAGCTGGCGCAGGCAAGCAGATTACCACTAGACCATTCCAGTTAGTCACCGGCCGCTCTTGGCGGGGAACTGCCTTTGGGGGTGCTCGGGGTCGCACCGATGTGCCGCGCATTGTCGACTGGTATATGGATGGCAAGATCAATATTGATGATTTGATTACCCACAAGATGCCTCTTGAAGACATTAATAAGGCCTTTGATTTAATGCATTCGGGCGAGAGTATTAGATCGGTAGTCGAATTTTAATGGCGTCTAATACGATAGAGCAGATTGGCGCAAACCAAAGCTTTGGTGGGCGACAGCTGCGTTACAAACACCAGTCTGCAGTCCTCAACTGTGATATGACCTTTAGTCTTTACCTGCCGCCTCAGGCCGCAAAAGGTCCAGTGCCAGTCCTCTATTGGCTGTCGGGATTAACCTGCAACGATGAGAACTTCGTTCAAAAAGCGGGAGCCCAGCAGCACGCTGCAGAACATGGCATCGCCATAGTCTGCCCAGACACCAGCCCCAGAGGTGATGGCGTAGCTGACGATCCAGAGGCTGCCTACGATATGGGTTTGGGTGCCGGCTTCTATGTTGATGCCAAGCAACAGCCCTGGGCTGAGCACTATCAGATGTATAGCTATATCTTGGACGAGCTACCGGCGCTGATTAATCGCGAGTTTCCGGTGGATGGCCAGCGCACTTCAATCTCCGGGCATTCCATGGGCGGTCATGGAGCCTTGACCATTGCCCTTAAAAATCCGGAACGATTCAAATCCGTGTCAGCCTTCTCACCCATCTGTTCACCACTCAATTGCCCCTGGGGTGACAAAGTGCTGAGCAATTACTTGGGCGATGATCGACAGCTGTGGGCGCAATATGACACGGTCGAGCTGATTAAACAGGCTAAACAGCATCTGCCAGTATTGGTAGATCAGGGCGATGCAGACAATTTTTTAGCCGAGCAGCTAAAGACGGAGCTTTTAGTTGGGGCAGGTCAAGTGGCTGATTACCCCATGCAAATCAGAATGCAGCCCGATTATGATCACAGCTACTTTTTTATTGCTACGTTTATAGCTGAGCACATGGCATTTCATGCCCGTGCCCTTTTTTAGATGATAGTTTTCAAAGAGAGCTTTAGACGAGAGCTTTAGAAAATAGCTTTTTAAGACAGCTGTTAAAGCTAGGTAATAAAAGGCTTAAAAAACGGCCTAAAAACCGCGTTAAAAGACAGCGCCAATGGAGAGGTAATAAGCAGTCCTTATTAGGTAAATAAGAGTCGCTTGGGTAAGGCAGAATGGATTGGTGATAATGCTAGACTGCGCGTGCTGGTGGGTCTGATAGCAGGGCCACTCAGCTGAGGTGACGGGAACATTAACCACAGGAGTAGTTGAGTTGGGTACAAGCCAAAACGAGCAGCAATCGATCAGTGATTTAGTCGGGCAATATAAAGCCTTGCCAGGCGCATTACTGCCCCTGTTGCATGCCATTCAGGAGCATGTAGGTCATGTACCTGATACAGCAGTGCCGATCATTGCCAAAGGCCTCAACCTCTCCCGCGCCGAAGTTCATGGCGTGATCAGTTTTTACCACGATTTCAAAACTAGCCCAGTAGGCCGTCATACAGTGCAAATCTGCCGTGCTGAAGCCTGCCAGTCTATGGGCTCCCGTCAGTTAGAAGCTCATGCCAAGCAAGCCCTAGGGGTCGATTACGGTGAAACCACCGCTGATGGCGCCATTACCCTAGAGCCAGTGTACTGCTTGGGCAACTGCGCCTGCTCACCCTCAGTGCGGATCAATGATGATGTGTTTGCGCGGGTAGATGCAGATCGCTTTGATGAACTAGTCTCTGGCCTCTCATTAGAAGAGGGGGTCGTCAAATGATCTTTTATATTCCCCAAGACACTACTGCACTGG
>CAJQJT010000008.1 GCA_905478725.1 uncultured Pseudomonadales bacterium | reverse complement strand
TCTACTGCTGAGCGCAGGCTAGCATAGCTAGTCATGATTAGGACTGGCACTGGATCGACCATTTTAATCAGGTCAGTTCCAAGCTGCCCGGGGAGGCGCAGGTCGCTAATAATCAGTGCAAAGTCGCTGAAGTCAAAACGTTCACTTCGGCTTTGATACTGACAGCATCACTGACATCGTAATCATGGCGCTCGAGCAACTTGCGCAGTGAGATGCGAATAATCTCTTCGTCTTCGATAATCAGAATCTGATCTCTGTGGGGCGCGTTGCTCATAGATAGTTTGCTTGGTCTCGGGATGGGCCATATTGTTACCTTGAAGTACTGCTGACACAAGTAACTTAAGGGATTCTTACTCCGGTTTAATTTTATTGAGATCAAAGAGTAATTCTGCGGTGGTGCCACGGTCACTATTTTTCGCAGGACTCGACAGGTTGATTTCACCGCGCAGGTTTTTCACTAGATTGAATACCATCCAGAGCCCCAAACCAGTGCCTTCACCTGGTTCTTTAGACGTGACAAAGGGTTCGAATAGTTGATCTTTGATTGGCTCAGCAATACCACTGCCTTGATCGCTTATCATTATCCGCAACTTCAACCCGTCCGGCTGGCAGCTGATTTCGATGGGGCTGTCATCAGTGGTGGCATCCCGGGCATTGCCCAGCAGGTTGAGAAAAATTTGTACCAGCTGGCGATGGTCGCTGACGATTTCGACATTGGCATCAACTAGACAGACAAACTGTTCTTTGCGCTGCTCTTTGGTCAGGCTGAGTATTTGGATGGCTTCCTGCGCCGCATCTAATACCGAGACTGGCTGCAGTTGATCATGATAGGTTTGCTCGCCACGAGAGAAATTGATCAGTGACTGCACGATCACGCTGATGCGATCAGTTTGCGAGAGAATCAGTTCCGCCGAGGTTTCAATTTCTGCGGCTTCCGTTTCATGCTGTAAATTTTGTGCGATACAGGCGATGCCGGTTACCGGGTTGCCGATTTCATGGGCCACTCCAGCAGCCAGACGTCCCACCGAGGCCAAACGTTCATTGTTAATATAGTTTTGGATTAATAACACTGACTTGGTCTGATCTTCCACCAGCAGAATCAAATCGTCATCAGGGCTTATAGCGGTGGATTTTTGCAGGCCAAACCATTGGGTTTTACCCGCCACTTCGAGCTCTAGGCTGTCCTTGCTGGTTCCGCCTTCGAGTAAAAAAGTACTAATTGTTGACTGCCAGGGTTCGGGTAGGTCGCTGATCAGACTTCCGGCCACCATCTCGCTGTCTATGCCTGTGTAGCGGGCCATAGAACTATTCCATTTGATAATCTCACCACTCTCTCCCAGGGCAATAATGCCAATTGGCAGATTATCGAGAATTTCTCGATGATGCATGCGCAGCTTGTTCAACTCGCTGGCGATACCAGTGAGGCGATCCCCTTCGATGGCCAGTACAGATTCGATCAGATAAATATCGTCTGGCTCGGGGCGGGTTGGTGTCTCCAGGGGTAGCGCCTGTTCCATCATTTTATAGGCCGCTAGCACACCAAAGTTTAGGGTCAGAGAGGAGTAGAGACTGTCGCGGAGTTTACGCAGTGCTGCAGGCCGAGTTTCACTGGGTTCAAGATCCAGTTTATGCAGCGCTCGGTCAATCTCCACATCCGCTTCACTGCCGAGCAATCTGCGCAGACTAAACAGCATCTGCTCAACGGAGTTGTGGCTCAGCTGAACTCGGGCGGGAATATAGATGTTGTCGACCATGCATAGACGGGCGAAGGACTGCTGTTCTTTGTCCATGGAGCTGAGTATGGAAAAAACTGCACAGAGAAAGATATTCACCATCAGCGCTTCAAAGGCCCAGGTCTCCCAGTTTTCCATGCCAAAGATTAGCACTTTGTCGGTTCCCGGTAGCTGCCAGTTCCAATCACCAAACAGTACCGGCAAAGCCAGTGCTACCAGCCATACAGAGACTCCGCCAATCAATCCGGCAATCACACCATTGCGATTGATTTTTGGCAGGTATATCGAGGCCAGCATGGCCGGTGTTAATTGAGCCAGCCCGGCAAATCCAACCAGGTAGAGGTCGGTGATACTGCGAGCTTTGATAATATGGCTGAGCAGCACGCTAGCGATAATCAGTCCGGTCGAAATCATCAGTAAACGCAGATTAATCCAATCGCCTAAGTGCTGTTGTTTATGTAGAGCTTTAGTGGGCAAGATAAAACTATTGAGCACCATTTTGGCGAGCATGGTCGACATATTGCATAGCAGCCCAATGGCCACCAGCACAATGCTGGCTGCCCCCAGTCCTGCGACTGTGGGGTGCTGGGTGAGCGCGGGAATGGCAAATAGATAGTCTTGCAGTGGCGATGGGGACTGTAATGCAATACCAGACCACAGCAGCGGGAAGATGGTAATGCTCGCCAGTAGCATCAACAGCGGATAGCCCCAGGCACTTATCCCAACCTGGTTGTCGGAAATATGCTCGGAGATGATAATACTGAAGTTGACCGGCAGCGCGAAACTGGCGGCGAGAAAAATAATAAATAAGCTGTAGGAGGAATCCATCCGCTGGACGATCAAGCGCTGGCCGCTGCTGACCACCCATTGATTCATTTCGCTGACACCGCCAAAAATCGATTCAACCGAGACCAGTGCCGAGGTTGCCAGGGCCAAAAGCAGTAAAAAACCTGCTGCAGCCATTACCCAGCGCAGGCTGCGCGCCATACCCTGTTTAATCGCGCTCCAATTAATAAGGATAATGATCGAGACAATAGTTAGCCTAAAGCCCCATTTTTCGCTCTCGAAGAGAAAGTCGTGGACTGATGAGAGTGCCAGCAGTTGGGCCAAAATCAGGGGCATGGTGACAATGATTAGGCTGCTACAGGCAATCACTGCAATAGCTCTGCCGCGAAAACGGAAGGTGAGAAAATCCACTAGGGAGGCAAAGCGAATAATTTCATTGAGTCTACGGATAGGGTAAAAAATCAGCGGCGAGAAGAGAAACACCATAGTGAAGGCAAACAGTGCCAGCACCACGCTAAAGCCATAGCGGCCAGCCATTTCAATGGTACCAGTGGCGAGCAATGCGCCAGTGCCAGCAAAGAGCGCCAACACCAAAATTAGGTTTTGGCTTCGCGCGCCACCATAGGTTGCAAGCAAATAGGCACCCAGAGTACTGGCAACTAAAAAGCCAATTGCGATGAGGGTTATATCAAGACTCATCTGTTTTCCTGTGACGCTGGAGTATATAGGCGGCAAATACGATTAGTGCCCAGACAACAAAGGGCCTAAACCAGCTACCTTGAGGCTCTACTGCCCATCGCGATGCCAGGGGCACTGCGACACTGCTGAGAAAAATTAAAACCGCAACCAATCGGTAGTTAAGCATTTGCGAGCTCGTTGATAAGACTTAAGGGTAAGTTGACCGCGATGGTATGCAAGCTTGCCTGGCAAAGCAAACCGACTGTTCGATTAGGCAGCTACTCGCCTAGAGGGATAGGTTGCTAGGCTGTGTCTGGAGCCGGAATTTCAGCGCTGCTTGGAATTTGGTCTATTGACCAATTCGCGATGGCCCAGTTGAGAATGGTGGTGCTGTTTTCATTGCGCAATTCAGCTGGAGGTGCCTGTTGCAACCACTGGAGAGCCAGCCAGAGGTTATTGGATTCTTCACCGGGGGCTAAGGCAGGCGCATGATTTTGCTTGCTCAGCTTTTGCCCACCGCTATTGATTGCTAGAGGCAGATGACCGTAATGCATGGCTGTTATCTGCTCGCTACTCGCGCCCAGGCAACGCTGCAGATAGAGCTGCCTAGGGGTTGAGTCAAGTAGATCCGCGCCGCGAATAATATGGCTAATGTTTTGAAACTGATCGTCGACAGTGACTGCAAGTTGATAGGAGAACAGTTGGTCGCGCCGTCGAATCACAAAGTCGCCGACCTCGCGGCAGAGATTTTGCCGGTAATGACCCATGATCAAATCATCAAAGGCGGTTATTGAATTAGCGCCATCTTTAGATAGTTCTAGGCGAATAGCGGATTCGGAACCGACTTGGCGCTGGCGACAGTGACCGTCATAAATACCACCTAGCTCTGACACCCTCTGGCGATTGCAGTCACAGCTGTAACTCAAGCCGTCCCTATTTAGCTGGGCTAATGCCGCCTTATAGGCTTCGCTGCGCTGACTTTGATAGAGCAGCTCGCCATCCCAGTGCAAACCGTGGGATTCAAGTTGTTTGAGAATGATTGTGGTGGCGCCGGGTATTTCTCGGGGAGGATCTATATCTTCGATTCGCACCAACCATTTGCCTTGATGATGACGTGCATCGACAAAGCTGGCTAGGGCACAGACTAGAGAACCAAAATGGAGAGGCCCGGTGGGCGAGGGTGCAAAGCGGCCAATATAGGCTGAGGGGTTCATCGTTTGACCAGATGCAGTTGGCTGACTATTGGCTGATAACTATATCGTAATTACATAGCGCAATCAGTCAGCAACTGAGCCGACGGCTGTTTAGCCGCCGGTAATCTGTCTTTCTTTGATTTCGTCTAGAGTTTTACAGTCGACACAGAGGTCGGCTGTAGGGCGCGCTTCGAGTCGGCGAATACCGATGTCGACGCCGCACTGGTCGCAGAAGCCGTAGTCGTCGTCTTCAACGCGCACTAGAGTCTTGTCGATTTTCTTGATCAACTTACGCTCGCGATCGCGGGTACGCAGTTCAAGACTAAATTCTTCTTCTTGAGTAGCGCGATCGGCAGGATCGGGGAAGTTAGCTGCTTCGTCTTTCATATGCATAACAGTGCGATCTACTTCTTCCATCAACTCACGGCGCCATGCCTTGAGGATATTTTTAAAGTGCTCGCGCTGCTTTTCGTTCATATACTCTTCATTTTTAGTCTCTACGTAAGGAGAGAGACCATGAAGGGTTGCAGATCCGGCAGGAACTGTCTTTGCTTTAGTTTTTGCTGTTGCCATCTCTAACGTCCACGGTTAAATTTCAGACCCTAAAATACAGGACGTGCGTTTATAGAGATATTGGGCCAATTTTTCAAGTGAAATTTACCTTTGGCGACTATAAATATCTTTTTATCCGCATCTGAGGTCAATTAAGCGCCACATTGGTGCGCATGGACTGTAATCGGTTGCTTTTAACGCAATGATTACAGGCACTAAAATTTTTTTATACCTTCTATTCATAACATAAACCATTAACATTGCCACTTTAAGACGGAAAAATAATGATTCGATGCATATAACTCCCAGACTGCTCTCAGGCACCTTTATCAAGCGCTATAAACGCTTTTTTACCGACATCTGCACCGCTGATGGCGATGTGATCACCTTGCACTGTCCGAATACGGGCTCAATGAAAAACTGTCAGGTGGAGGGTTCCCCCTGCTGGTACTCTCTATCGGATAATCCGAAGCGAAAATTGGCCGGTACGCTGGAAATTGTTACCAGCGCCTTTGGCAATCTGGCAGGGGTGAATACTGGCCGGCCCAATCATCTGGCGCGCGAGGCGATTGAGAATGACCTTATTCCAGAGTTGCGTGGTTACAGCAGCCTTCGCGCAGAAGTGCGTTACGGCGAAGAGAAGAGTCGCATTGATCTGTTGCTTGAGGGCCGTGATGACAGCGCAGCTGATAGAAAAAGCGGTTGTTGTTATGTGGAGGTGAAAAACGTCACGCTAGATTGTGGTGAGGGTCGCGCGCAGTTCCCTGACTCCGTGACCAGCCGCGGCAGCAAACATTTACGTGAGCTGATGGCGATGGTGGCGGAGGGTCATCGTGCAGTGCTGTTCTTCTGCGTACAGCTAAGTGGCGTTAAAGAAGTCTCTGTGGCGGCACATATTGATCCGCTTTATGCCGAGACCCTAACCGCAGCGATTGCCGCTGGGGTTGAGGTGCTTGTCTGGCAGGCGGATATGACCGACAGCTGCATTAGTCTGCAGCGGCCTTTAAGATTGGCGCTCTAGTTGAGATCGCGCAGCGCCGCTTCGCGCAAGTTTATCAGTGGTGCAGGCAGTGGCTGGTCAGCGGCAATAAAATATTGATCGCCGTCCTGCTTTAAGGCTACTGAGGTAAGGTGGTCGCCGACACAGGGTCCGCCAATACATTCGCCGCTATCAATCTGAAACAGCGCGCCATGGGCCGAGCACTGCAGCAGTGCGCCATCCAAATCGAGAAATTTCCCTGGCATCCAGTTCAATGGAACGCCCATATGGGGGCAGCTATTCCAGTAGGCGTAGAGCTGGTTGTCCTGGCGAATGGCAAACAGCTTGCGCTGATCAATTTCCAGTTCAATGCTTTGTAATTCTTCTAAGTCACTCAGTTGGCAGAGAAAGTAGTCTCGCTCAACCTGTTGTTGATTATTGTCCAAAGCGCAATGCCTCTATTCGTTCTTCTAATGGTGGATGAGTCATAAATAGTCTGGATGACCGCTGTTTCCAGCCCGAGGATATACCAAAGGCGGTCATGGTGTCGGGCATCTGATTTTCAACCTGAGCCGCGGTCTCTTGCTGCAGTCTTTGCAGCGCCTTGATCATGGCGCCGCGCCCGGCCAGAGAGGCACCTGCTGCATCGGCATAAAATTCACGACGGCGAGAAAACCACAACACTATAGTCGAGGCGAGAATGCCGAGGAAAATCTCCGCAATAATAGTGGTAATCCAGTAGCCCAAACCCAGACCGCGCTGGTTTTTCAGCACCACGCGATCGACAAAGAAACCAATCAGGCGGGCAAAAAACATGACAAAGGTATTCACCACACCCTGCACCAAGCTTAGGGTGATCATGTCGCCATTGGCCACATGACCAATTTCATGGGCCAGCACAGCCTTTGCTTCGTCGCGATCAAAGCGTTCCAGGAGTCCTGCACTGACAGCTACCAGGGCTTTATTTCGATTCCAGCCAGTGGCAAAGGCATTCGACTGTTGGGCGGGGAAAATACCCACTTCAGGCATACCTATGTCTGCTTTTTTGGCGAGTTCGGCGACCGTGGTTACCAGCCAGCGCTCTTGCTCATTCGCGGGCTGCTTGATAATTTTTGTCTTGGTGGACATTTTGGCCATAAATTTAGACAGCAGCAGCGAGACGAATGAGCCGATAAATCCAAACACCGCACAGAAGATCAACAGTGAGGTTAAATTGAGGTCGACTCCGTTATCCGCGAGTATGCTATTGACCCCGAGCAGGCTCAGGGAGATGCTGGCAACAATAATAATTGCCAGGTTGGTCAGTAAAAACAAACCTATCCTTAACACGTGAATACCTCTTTAGATGGTTGATGGCCGAACTTGATGGCCGAACTTGCTGATCGAACTGTTTGTGGGTCTATATTTGAGGTCAAAGACCCAGATTTCAATGGCCCCGAGCAGTTTATGCCAAAGTGCATGAACAACCTACTGTCTCGAAGAGCAAATGGCCCTTTACTTATAGGTTGTAGCGCAGGTATAAACGCGGGTATGCAAGATCATCTAAAAATAGATTCAGAGCGCCTAACCGGCAGCACCCAGAGCCATTTAGTGGAGTGGTCTGGCATGCTGGTGCACTGTGCCGTGATTGAGCCTTTGAATCAGCTTCGCCAGCAAGCTGCCGAGGACGGTTTTGATCTGCGCCTGTGCAGCAGCTTCCGCAGCTTTGATCGGCAGTTGAAAATCTGGAACGATAAAATCAGCGGTTTGCGTCCGGTCTACGATGACAATGGCGCGCGTTTGGATTTAACCCAGTTAACAGAGTGGCAGCAGATTCAGGCTGTGATGCGCTGGTCTGCGTTGCCTGGCGCGTCTCGCCATCATTGGGGGACGGATTTTGATATCTATGACGCCGCGGCAGTAGATGCCAGTTATCAGATTCAGCTAGTGCCTGAAGAGGTTGAAGGCAGCGGTGTATTCGCGCCATTTCACGATTGGCTCGATGGCTCCGTTTTAGCCGCCGCTGGTTTCTATAGGCCCTATGCCAAGGACCTGGGAGGCATTGCGCCGGAGCGCTGGCATATCAGTTACAGGCCCGTGGCAGAAAATTATGCAGCACAGCTCACTATTGAAGTACTTGCTGAGCGGCTCGCCAGTGCAGATATTCATCATAAAGAAACTGTGCTCGCCAATTTGGATGAGCTTTTTCAGCGTTATATTGTTGTTAAAAGTTAAGTGTGAAAGCGCCAAGTTAATCAATAGGAAAATAATAGATGATCGCGAACGACCCACTGTGGGACATAATTTGCACCGAAGCGCGACATACGGTTTCTCAGGAGCCGCTGATGAGCGACTTTTTTGATGTCGCGATCCTGAGTCATCAGAGTTTGGCTCAAGCCCTGTGCTTTAATTTGTCTCAGCAGTTACACAGCTCGGTGATGTCTGCAGCCGCGATCGCCGAGGTTTTGGCTGAGGCCATGGGCAGCGATGGCGCAATCTGTGACGCAGCTCGCACTGATATACATGCTTGTTTCGATCGTGACCCCGCCTGCGACAACCATTTTATGCCTATACTTTATTTCAAGGGTTTTCAGGCGTTGCAGCTTCATAGGGTCGCCCACTGGTTATGGCTTCAAGGGCGCAACCATTTGGCGCTTTATCTGCAGAGCCAAATATCTGAAGTGTTCGCCGTAGATATTCACCCTGGGGCTCAAATTGGTAGTGGCATTATGATCGACCACGCCAGTGGGTTGGTGATCGGTGAAACCGCCATTGTGGGCAACGACGTGTCCATATTACACTCGGTAACACTGGGCGGCAGTGGCTGCATTAAAGGCAGTCGCCACCCAACCATTGGTAACGGTGTGATGATTTCTGCCGGTGCCAAGATTCTTGGCAATGTAGTGGTTGGCGATGGCGTAAAAGTCGGTGCAGGTAGCTTGGTGCTTGAATCAGTACCGCCCCATGTCACCGTGGCTGGTGTGCCAGCTAAAATTGTAGGTGCGCCTAGAGAGGCGGCCCCTGCACTGGAGATGGATCAGTATCTCAGCGACGCTCCCTAAGGCAGGCTAAACTAATACAAAAAGGCACCGCAGGGCAGTCGCGCTCGCACTGGAACCAGTGCACCAGAACTAGGAGGTTAAATAATGACCGACAAGGATTTGTCTAAAAGTCAGGTCGAAAGAAGCGCTGCAGCCGATCTCTTTGATTTGGTTTTTCGCGGCGAGATTGCCCCGGGCAATAGCGATGCAGAAGTGAAGCAGCGGGTTGCTGTAAGTTTTAACTTAGATTCTGCGGCTGCAGATCAGCTGTTTTCAGGAACTCAGGTTCGCCTTAAACGCGGCGTTGATAAACCCACCGCCGAACGTATTCTGCAGCGCTTAACTGATGCTGGCGCGATTGCCATGATAGTCCCCAGTTCAGTGCAGCCCGAGACTCAAGAATCCCTTCCTCAGGACCCTCTGTCCCTAGCGCCATTAGGTAGCAATGTGTTGGATGCCAATGAAAAGGTGGAGGGTGAAAAAGTCGCAACGAAAAAGCCCGTACCGCCTTCTCTGGATCATCTCAGTTTGGAGCCGGTTGGAACCAGAATGGTTAAGGAGACTGAAGTACCGCCGATAAAGGCTCCAGACTTGGACACCTCTAAATTCTCACTTGAGTAGGACCTCCAGTAAAAGTTGCGATATAAGGATATCAATAAGGCCATGCTGCAAACCGAACGACTAATACTTAGACCTTGGATCGACGATGACCTAGCCGCCTTTGCAAAGATTAGCGAGGACCCTGAGGTCATGGAGTT
>CAJQJT010000007.1 GCA_905478725.1 uncultured Pseudomonadales bacterium | reverse complement strand
TAGCATTGGTGGCACCGGGACCAGAGGTTACTAGGGCTGTGCCCACTTCTCCGGTGGATCGCGAGTAGCCATCGGCGGCATGAACTGCAGCCTGCTCGTGGCGCACTAACAAATGATGGACGTCTTCCTGTCGATACAGGGCGTCATAGATATGCAGTGCAGCACCGCCGGGATAACCCCAGACATGCTTGATACCTGCATCTTTTAATGCGCGGATAAGTATTTCACCGCCGGATAAGAGTTCCACAATAATTCCTCGTCACTGTTTAATGGCAGGACGGTTCTCAGTGGCAAGCGGCTGTTACATCAAGATAGATTCCGCGAAGGCGGCTAACTTCAGTCACACAGGTACGTGCTTAAGACTGTCATCGGTGCTCATGGCTGTTAATCAGCTCAAGGCTGTTAATCAGCTCAAGGCTGTTAACAAGCTTATGGCTATTGGTAAATAGCTGCACCATCTCTGTTGATGACCAGCGGCATGGATAACGCCAATCTGGTACTGGGTCCAAATTTCTGCATCAATACGAGCAGAACCCCGCCAATTTAACAGTTTTAAACAATTAGTCAACGAACAATTGAGCAGTCAGGCCAACCACACTAGGCTGTATCTATGGCCAAACTCAAACTATATATCTAACCTATATATGTAAGCTCTAAACCAACAGTTCAAAGGTACTGACTAAAGGAAGCCAGAATGGGACGATTTCTGAGGACATTAACAATTATCGGCGCAACCAGTTTCGGGCTATCGACAGCCGCAGCGGAACAGGTTTATAAGTGGGTGGATCAACAGGGCGTGACCCATTACAGCGAGCAGGCACCAGCCGATAAAACTCCCGAGACTATCCGGATCAATTCCTATCAGACAGAGAGTAAACCACCAGAGTCCCTGCCCTTGGCGGCAGGAAGTGAGATTCAAGAGCCAGACTCTCTGGCCGACGCTGACGTCACTCAAGAGCAGCCACCCATCCAAGAGCAACTGCCCACCCCAGAGCAAGTAGCGGTTCAAAAGCAAAATTGTGCCACGGCCCGACACAAGCTCCGGGCACTGAAAAATGCCGGTCGTGTGCGACAGTTGGAGGCCAAAACCGGTCAATACATCTACCTTGCCGATGAAGTAAAGCTCGCACAAATACAGCAGATGAGCGACTATCTACGGGATAAGTGCCGTGGGTAGCGAAACATTCGCTTGCTCCAGGTCAAAAATAATAATAAAAACCGATCTCTCGGAGCCTAACAATGAGCACCCTTCCCTGCTTCCTATACCGATTCCTGTACCGATTCCTATCCTCGGTATTACTAATTAGCCTGCTGGCCAGCTGCTCGCAATCTGAGTCGCAATCTGAATCCCTATCTGAATCGGGCAGCACCCTGTTGATCGATAATATTAAAGGCTACAGCTTTGACAATCAGCGCAAGCTATTTAACTTTACTGCCATGGCAATTAAAGACGGCAAAGTGTTAGCCACTGGCGACTCAAAACTGTCGAAGGACTACCCCGATGCAGAGACGATTGACGGTCAGGGAAAAACCCTAATACCGGGCATTATTGACGCTCACGGCCATGTCTCGAGCCTCGGTTTCACCCTATTAAGTGTTGATGTCCGCGGCCTTGAATCCGCTCAGCAAGCTGCCGAGAAAGTCGCCAACTATGCCGCCCAACAACCACAGTTGCAGTGGATCAAAGGTCGCGGTTGGAATCAGGTACTCTGGCCAGAGCAGCAATTCCCCAACGCCGCACTACTCGACCAATTTATCGACGACCGTCCGGTGTGGCTGACTCGTGTCGACGGCCATGCTGGCTGGGCCAACAGTGCCGCCATGAAGGCTGCAGGCATTGATGCCAACAGCGTTTCTCCCGCCGGCGGCGAGATCCTCCGAGATGCCAAAGGCAACCCAACCGGCCTATTTGTCGACAACGCCATGGACCTGATCAATCAGGCAGTGCCAAGCCCAACCGTCGAAGAGATCACCCTGGCCCTGGATACCCTGAGTAAGCATCTACTAAGTCTAGGTATCACCTCCACTCACGATGCCGGTGTCAGCGCCACAGAGCATGCCCTCTATCGCGAACTGGCTGATAATAACGCCCTTCAGATACGCCTTTACGGCATGATTTCATCCACAGATCCAGAGCTCGAAAAGATCCTCGCCGCTGGCCACAGTCAGAGCAGCAATGACATGTACAGTGCTCGCAGCATTAAGATCTATACCGACGGCGCACTCGGCAGCCGCGGCGCCGCCCTACTAGCACCCTATGAAGACCGTCCCGACCACAGCGGCCTACTGCTCACCAGTGCTGAGCAACTGCGCAAGCTATTCAGTCTCGCCATAGGGGCAGACTTTCAGGTGGCCATTCATGCCATCGGCGACAAAGGCAATCGCATCGCTCTCGACGAAATTGAACATGCCTACAATACTGTCGGCGGTCGCCATCTGCGACACCGAATTGAGCACTCCCAGGTAGTCGCCCTAAGCGACATTCCCCGCTTTAAAACTCTCGATGTGATTCCCTCCATGCAGCCCACACATGCCACCAGCGATATGAATATGGCCGAAGACCGAATTGGTGCCGAGCGCTTAAAAGGTGCCTATGCCTGGCGCAGTTTTCTCGACCAGGGCAGCCGTGTAGTTTCAGGTTCTGATTTCCCGGTTGAATTAGCGGCTCCTTTCGATGGTATTCACGCCGCTGTCACCAGACAGAATAAAGCCAATCAACCAGAGGGTGGCTGGATCGTCGAAGAGGCCATGAGCATCAAAGAAACCATGCGCAGCTTTAGCATCGATGCCGCATGGGCAGCGCATCAGGAAGATAAGTTGGGTGGACTAACGCCGGGCAAGTGGGCGGACTTTATATTACTTGATCGGGATATCTACCACATTGCTCCAGAGGACTTATGGAAGACTCAGGTATTAGAAACCTGGCTGGCAGGTAAGCAGGTATTTAAGGCAGACTGAATTTAAAAGACAGATATTCGGCTCATGCCCTCTTAACTATCGATCTATAGCTGGGGCTTAGAGCTACTCCGCCAACTGCACTGGAATAGTATTGGCACTGCGCTCAACCGTATTATCCTGATTGAGATAGACCAACTTAGGCTTGTGTTCAGCAGCCTCCTGGTCGGAGAACTGGCCATAGCTGGCAATAATAATTCGATCGCCAACCTGACACTTGCGCGCCGCAGCGCCATTCATGGAAATTATCCCAGACCCCGCCTCGGCGACAATCACGTAGGTGGTAAGACGTTCACCGTTAGTAATATTGTAAATATCAATCTGTTCGAATTCGCGCATACCAGAGAGTGCTAACAAATCCGCATCTATGGCACAGGAACCGTCATACCAAAGTTCCGCTTGGGTGATAGACCCCATATGCAGTTTGGCCTTCAGATAGGTGGACAACATTCGTTTGCTCCAAAATTATTTAATAAATTAGCTCTAGAGTTAGTCGAGGTGAATACTGAGGTTATCAATCAGTCGCGCCGACTCAGTGAAAATAGCACCGAGAATAGTAATTTCCAAATCGTCTTCCGCCGCCGGATCCAGAGTTTTACTGTTGCTCAGGGTAATATAATCGGTCTTAAAACCGGCACTGGCAATACGCTCAATAGCCACTGCCTCCAACTCGCGAAAATTCCGCGCGCCCTCTTTTACCTGCTGTGCAATCCATTCAAGACTGTCTTTTAACACCACAACCTTGGGACGCTCCTGCTCGGTGATATAGCTATTTCGCGAACTCATGGCCAAGCCGTCGGCTTCACGATGGATCGGTGCTGCAGTAATTTGCACTGGCATACAGAGGTCTTCGGCCATGCGTCGAATCACGGCTAGCTGCTGATAATCTTTGATCCCGAAAATGGCTTCGTCCGGCTGCACTATATTGAATAGCTTGGAGACCACTGTGGTCACACCCTCGAAGTGACCGGGACGGCTAGCGCCACAGAGTACATCGGTCATAGTTGGGCAGATAACACGGCTCTGAGTGTCGAGACCGTTGGGATACATCTCGGTATCATCGGGATGAAAGAGGTAATCGCAACCGGCT
The DNA here is from genome assembly GCA_905478725.1 of uncultured Pseudomonadales bacterium. Classification (GTDB taxonomy): domain Bacteria; phylum Pseudomonadota; class Gammaproteobacteria; order Pseudomonadales; family Porticoccaceae; genus HTCC2207. The sequence continues at coordinate 671 of CAJQJT010000007.1, read as the reverse complement.
GCCGTGAGCTTGTCGCAGTCGTTTTTATAGGTTCGCGGATACTTGTCCCAATCTTCATTGAGACCAAACTGCAGGGCGTTAACAAAAATCGAACAGACTACGATATCGCAGCTCTGACGAGCCTGATCCACCAGCGCCAGATGACCCTGATGAAGATTGCCCATGGTGGGCACAAAGCCAATACGCAACCCTTCACGGCGATGCACGGTCAACGCGTCTCGAAGACCACTAACGGTGTGGAAGATTCTCATGATCGATTACCCTGTGGAAGCCTATTTGTAAAAATTTAGTTTTCGGTGAAGTAGTCGCCAGCCAAATTTTCGAAGCGCGTGTACTTGCCGAGAAAGGCTAATCGGCAGGTGCCAATGGGACCATTTCGCTGCTTGCCGATAATGATCTCGGCACTGCCCTTGTCGGGACTGTCTTCGTTGTACACCTCATCGCGATAGAGAAAAACAATCACGTCGGCATCCTGCTCAATCGCACCAGATTCTCTCAGGTCCGAGTTGATCGGTCGCTTGTTGGGGCGCTGCTCAAGATTACGACTCAACTGAGAGAGTGCAATCATCGGGCACTCATATTCACGAGCCAAATTTTTCAATTCTCGAGAGATCTGCGAGATCTCCTGAACGCGGCCATCAGCTGGATTGTTACCACTCATCAGCTGTAGG
>CAJQJT010000006.1 GCA_905478725.1 uncultured Pseudomonadales bacterium | reverse complement strand
GCTGCAGACCTTCTTGACGCAGACGCTCATTCGCTGCCAGGACACGTCGGTACTCGACCTGTTCACCGCGGATCATAGTCGCTGAGTCAGCCATATCGGTGATTTCAACTTTGCGCAACATCTGACGAATGATAACTTCAACGTGCTTATCATTAATCTTCACGCCCTGCAGACGGTAGACTTCCTGAATCTCGTTGACGATGTACTTGGCCAACTCACTGATGCCCTTAAGACGCAGGATATCGTGTGGAATTGGTGGTCCGTCAGAGATCACTTCACCCTTCTCAACGTGCTCACCTTCAAACACACTGAGGGTACGCCACTTCGGAATCAGCTCTTCGTAATGCAGCTTGCCGTTGGGCAATGGCTGACCGTCGTCTGGCGTGATAACTAAGCGCAACTTGCCCTTAGTCTCTTTACCCAGAGTAACGGTACCGGTGATCTCGGCCAAGATGGCAGGATCTTTCGGCTTACGCGCTTCAAACAGATCGGCAACACGTGGCAAACCACCTGTAATATCCTTAGTACCACCAGAGTCCTGTGGAATTCTTGCAATAATCTCACCGATATCAATGGTACTGCCGTCGACAATATTAATACTGGCGTTAGCAGGCAGAGGATAGTGCGCAGGGACGGTTGAGTTCGGGAAGTGCAACTCTTTACCTTTGCTGTCGCTCAGAGAGATCATTGGCTTCAGATCTTTACCTGCCGCTGGACGCTCGTTCGGGTTGATGATCGAAATACTGGTCAAACCGGTCATGTCGTCAGTTTGCTGACGAACACTTAAGCCCTCTTCCATTCCAGAGAAAGAAGCCTTACCAGCCACTTCACTGACGATGGGGTGAGTGTGCGGATCCCATGTTGCGATCACAGCACCGGCTTCCACTTTGGAACCGTCTTTAATCTTAATCAGAGCGCCATAAGGAAGCTTGTAGCGCTCGCGCTCACGACCGTTCTCATCAGCTATAGCCAGCTCACCAGAGCGAGACACAGCGATCAGATAGCCAGACTTATTCTCAACTGTCTTGAGGTTGATAAGACGAGCAACACCGTTCTGCTTAACTTTAACGCTGTCCACTGCAGAGGCACGAGATGCTGCACCACCAATGTGGAAGGTACGCATAGTCAGCTGTGTACCCGGCTCACCAATTGACTGAGCAGCGATAACACCAACCGCCTCGCCTTGGTTGACGCGGTGTCCACGAGCCAGATCGCGACCGTAGCAAGAAGAACAAATACCGTGGCTCACTTCACAGGTGATTGGCGAGCGCACTGTCACTTCATCGATGCTCTGCGCTTCAATACGAAGTACCCAGTTTTCGTCAATCATGGTGCCAGCGGGGACAGCAATTTCTTCGCTGCCCGGCTTGTTAACATCTTTGGCAACTACACGGCCGAGAATACGATCACCCAGGGTTTGAATAATATCGCCACCCTCAATAACCGGCGTCATCAACAGACCTGCAGTGGTACCACAGTCAACTTCTGTTACTACCACGTCCTGGGCAACATCAACCAGACGACGTGTCAGATAACCGGAGTTAGCTGTTTTAAGTGCCGTATCGGCTAGACCCTTACGCGCTCCGTGAGTAGAGATAAAGTACTGAAGTACGTTTAGACCTTCACGGAAGTTAGCCGTAATAGGTGTCTCGATGATCGAACCATCTGGACGCGCCATCAAACCACGCATACCCGCCAGCTGACGAATCTGCGCCGGGCTACCACGAGCGCCGGAGTCGGCCATGATAAAGACGGAGTTGAAGGAATCTTGCTGCTCTTCCTCACCGTCTTTATTAATCACGCTCTCGGTGCTAATGCCTTTCATCATCGACTTGGCTACGCGGTCATTGGCCTGAGACCAAATATCGATAACCTTGTTGTATTTTTCACCCTGAGTCACCAGACCAGAGGCAAACTGACCTTCGATCTCACGAACCTGCTCATCGGCAGCAGCGATAATCTTGTGCTTGTCATCGGGAATAACGAAGTCGTTAACACCGATTGACGCGCCAGAGCGGGTCGAGAAGTCAAAACCTGTGTACATCAGCTGATCAGCAAAGATAACCGTGTCTTTTAGTCCAACACGGCGATAGCACTCATTGATAACCAATGAGATGGCTTTCTTAACCATCGGCTTGTTGACCAGTTCAAAGGGTAGGCCCTGAGGAACGATTTGCCATAACAGAGCACGACCAACGGTTGTGTCGATAATATTGGTTTCGTCAGTCTTCTCACCGGTGACTTCGTCCACAAGTACTTCATTGATACGCACTTTAATGCGTGACTGAAGTTCAACTTTGTCGGAGTAGTAGGCACGCGATACTTCGCTGCCATCGGCAAAGACCATGCCTTCACCACGACCGTTAACCTTGTGGCGAGTCATGTAGTACAGACCCAAGACCACATCCTGAGAAGGAACGATAATCGGCTCACCGGATGCAGGCGACAAGATATTGTTTGTCGACATCATCAGGGCGCGGGATTCCATCTGCGCTTCGATTGTTAACGGCACGTGCACTGCCATCTGGTCACCATCGAAATCGGCGTTGTAGGCCGCACAAACCAATGGGTGTAGCTGAATCGCTTTACCTTCAATCAGTACCGGCTCAAATGCCTGGATACCGAGACGGTGAAGTGTAGGCGCTCGGTTAAGCAGTACTGGATGCTCGCGAATAACATCTTCGAGAATGTCCCAAACCACAGGCTCTTCGCGCTCAACCATTTTCTTAGCGGCTTTGATCGTTGTGGCCAGGCCACGCAGTTCTAGCTTG
>CAJQJT010000005.1 GCA_905478725.1 uncultured Pseudomonadales bacterium | reverse complement strand
TACTGCCCAACAACATCTGCGCTTCTTCAAGATGCGGCTCAATGCTCAGTACCTGCTGCACTGCTTCCTGAGCTTCAACTAGCTGATCCTGTCGCGCCAATGCGGAGCTGAGCTTTAGCCACCATTTTGACTGCTCTGGCATTTTGCGTACCAGTGAGCGGGACAACTCTTCGGCCCAGCGGGCGCGACCCGTTTCCAGAGCGCGGTTGATTAAAAATTCTTTGGCGCCCACATGTTCTGGATCTGCCTGTAATACTTCTTTGCAGAGTGTCTCGGCTCTATCAGACCCCTTATCCTCCGAGGAAAGTCTGTAGGCTTCAACGACCTTATTTTTGAGTAGTTGATGCTGCTGATTAACCTGCTCTACCGCCGCCGACTGGGTGGCTTTACCCTGCTGTTCAAGCACTTGAGCAAGTAGTTTATTGGCGACTTTTAAGCTGGGGTTAAGTTTCAGTGCCCGCTTGAGAGACTGTTCTGAGGAAGGATAATTTTCCTGATCAAACTGTACTTTGCCGAGATCCGCCCAGGCGTGGGCGAAATCACTGGCGATAATGAGGGCGGCTTTAAATCCCGCCTCGGCTCGCTCTAACTCACCGCGCTTGTGCCAGACCTGAGCTTGAAGCCTCAGGGTATTAACCTCTTTGGGATTGATCCCCAATAGACGCTGACAAATAGATTCGCAACCCTCTAGATCACCTTCGCGCATTGCCGCTAAAGCCTTAAAGAACTGTTGTTGCGGATCCATAAGCTGAACTCTGGGATGGGTTTATTATTTTTTACAGTCTACAAAAAAACAGCCGAGAATGTCGGCTGTTTTTAGGTGCTGCTAGATAACGGCAGCGAGGCTGATGTTAGAACTTTTTATCTTTAAACCTTTTTATCTCTAAAACTTATAGCCTATATCCAAACCCACACGCCGGGGCTCCGAGAAACCAAAGTAGTGAGGAGCAATAATGCCATCCGCTGGGGCTACGCCTTTGTAGTAGAAGGTATCAAATATATTGTTGACCCAAACAGTCATGCTCCAGTTATCAGAGCTGTCATAGCCAACTCGCAGATTGCTCACTGTAAACTCATCCAACATGATCGGCTCTAAAGAGAAATCACCAAATCCTGGGCTAGCACCCTGATGGAAGGTTTCCCAAGTGACGCTGATATCGCCGCCTTCAACGGGTTGACTGTAGGTCGCGACCAGCGCGGCACTGAAATCAACGGTGCCGGGCAACATAGCGCCGGTGCAATCGTCTTCACAGAAATCGTCAGAGAGGCTGGCATTGGGTTTGGTCAACTCAGAGTCAGCCCAGGCTAAACCCAGATAAATATCTAAGTTGTCTGTGGGTAGATAGCGCATATCCAACTCTAATCCAGAGCCTTCGGCGTCGCCTACATTGGCCACTGTGTAGCGACCATCGACATAGTACCCAGACTGCATTCCATCAAACTGGTAGCTATAGAGCGCGGCATTAAGCTGCATTTGCCCATCCAAAAACTGACCCTTTAAGCCCAGCTCTATATTGGTCACCTCCTCCTTGTCAAAGCTTGCCAGTGAGGGATCAAAATCTAAGGCATCTTCACCGTCCAAATCATCCACCGTAATATCGTCGGCAAAGGACAGTTCCATGGTGTTAAAACCACCGGCCTTGTAGCCGGTTGAATAGGTGGCGTAGGTGGAGACCTCATCGCTGAGCTGATAATTCACTGCAGCGCGAACCGAGGTATTGGTCCACTGGTCATTGCCCTGAACAAAGTCTGAGGTGTAGAACGGGAAGGTATACCAGGTGGCATTGCGATCTTCGCCGCCAAAATTCTGGGCGAAATCACGGTTGTCTTCGGTGTAGCGAGCGCCGATTATAAAATCTAAGTCTTCAGTGGCATGGAAGGTGGCATCGCCGTAGAGGCCCCAACCGTCATATTCAGCATCCACATCAACCGAATCGTTACGTGTGCCAATGCCAACAATGGGATCGTACTCATAGTATTCGTAGAGAGTCGCACAATCGGTTTATCGTCATATTCGTAATAGGTACCGTAAGCAGCACAAAAAGTATCTTCATCGAGGGTTTGATTGAAGCGAACTTTGAGTTCTTCTTTGTACCAAGAGGCACCGACAAACCAACTGACGCTGTCAGTCTCTTTATTGATGCGAAACTCTTGACTGAAATAGTCCTGTTCTTGAATTTGGTTGTAGTTGGATATAAAACTACTACCGCCATCAAAATCTTCCAAGTAATAGTAGTTGTGGCCACGCAAACCGGTAGTCGAACTGAGCGTGTAATTATTGCCCAGATCCACTTCAACATTCAGAGTGGCACCCCAAACTTCACCTTCATCGATTAGATCGGCAGAACTGACATCGGAAGAAAACTGATCTTCCCCAGCGTCGGTGCTGTAAAAAGGCAGACCGGTTTCATCCGGATCAAAAGCCTGATAAATCGTTGGCGGTCCCTGGCGGTCTTCATACTCAAGCATCAGGGTGCTGGTGATCTCTTCATTTTCAAAAGCCAGGGTATAGCGAGCGGCAGTATTTTCTACACCCCCAGTCTGCTGGCCATCATTAATATTGGTCACCCAGCCGTCCTGCTGCTGGTGATAGACCGCTAAACGGCCACTAAACTGCTCATTGATCGGGGTATTGACAACCGCGGTGACTTCCCCATAACCATCCTGGCCAATGCCAATGTCAATGGATCCGCCGGACTCACCCGTAGGCTTTGCCGTGGTAATCGAGATGGCTCCTGAGGAGGCGTTGCGGCCAAACAAAGTCCCCTGGGGACCCTTGACCACTTCGACCATTTCAATATCAAAGAAGCTGGATACGGCACCACCGGTGCGACCCAAATAGATGCCGTCTTGGTAAAGGCCAATGGAGGGCTCAGCGCCAACACCAAAATCATTGGTACTGATACCGCGAACGTTCATGGAATCGAGAAATGAGTCATCTGTATCGCCGGATACACCAGGTGTTAGCAGGGCCACCTGCTTGGCGTCAGAGATCTGCGCCTTATCCATAAAGCTGCCGCTAAATGCGGACACCGAAATAGGCACGTCCTGCAGCGACTGTGCGCGCTTCTGTGTGGTGACAATGATCTCTTCGATCTGTGCTGCGGACAGCTGTCCAGCACTCAAGGTCGCCGCGGCCACTGCCGCTGAAATCAAGGTTTTTCTGATTAATTGGTGCGTCATAGCAACTCTCCCAGTAAACATTGTTGGCGACTAACTCGCCTTGTTTATTTTAAAATTGGTGGTAAAAAATGGGTTGTTAAAATGGCCTATTAAGCATTGGGCTTTGAATCATCTATTTGTCTCGCCAAGCCTTGCACCAGCTTGGCTAGGAACAAATTAACGTGATATTTATAGTGGACGTCCAAGTGTATAGTCAGCCTTCTTCACCCACCAGATATTTTAACGGTTTGAGGATTTATTTTTCACCGCTCAATGCCTCCATTACCGATTAACCACCCCTTTGGGTACATGTGCCAATAGAGTTTCTGTGGCCAAATAAACGCCTATCACCACCTCCGGAGAAAGATCCTAAAAAAGATTCTGAGGAGAGTGAATTTCAACAATATGGCAACCGCGACTCCTATGACTAAAAACCGAACTACCCAGCAATGGCAAGAGCTCGACGCCAAGCGTCACCTGCATCCGTTTACCGACTTTAATGAATACGCAAAGAAGCCTGGGCGTATCATTAACCGAGCCGAGCACATCTATATCTATGATACCGATGACAATCAGATACTCGACGGCATGTCAGGCCTCTGGTGCTGCAGTCTCGGCTACAGCCAACCGGCCATTGCTGAGGCCGTGAGTCGCCAGTTTGAGCAGCTACCCTACTACAATAACTTCTTTCAGTGCAGTAATGCACCGGCAGTTGAGCTGGCTGAGCGTTTGGTGGATTTGGCCCCAGAGCGTTTCACCCATGTATTTTTCACCAATTCAGGTTCCGAGGCCAACGACACTAATATTCGTCTGGTGCGTCGCTACTGGGATCTGCAAGATAAACCTAACAAGCGAATTATCATCTCGCGACAAAATGCCTATCACGGCAGCACCATCGCCTCAGCCAGCCTTGGTGGCTTCGGCTTTGTTCACCAGCAGTTCGAAACCCTGCCCTATGTTGAGCATATAGTCGACCCCAACTGGTTTGTGAATGGTGGCGATCTCAGCCCTGAAGCATTTGGCCTGCAGGCGGCACGCGCACTAGAAGAAAAGATCGATGAGATCGGCGAAGACAATATTGCCGCGTTTATTGCCGAGCCGATTCAGGGTGCCGGTGGCGTGATTGTGCCGCCCGACAGCTACTGGCCCGAGGTCAGTCGTATTCTTAAAGCGCGAGATATTCTGTTTATCAGCGATGAAGTGATCTGTGGTTTTGGTCGCACTGGCAGCCTATTCGGCTGTGAAACTCTGGGCACCAAACCGGATTTAATCACCTTCGCCAAAGCCGTGACCAATGGCTTTCAGCCTCTGGGCGGCGTTTTAGTCAGCGACAAAATCGCCAGCGTGATTACCGCTAAAGGCGGCGAGTTTGCCCATGGCTTTACCTATTCCGGGCATCCCATTGCCTGTTCCGCAGCCATGGCCACCTTAGATATTATGCAGTCGGAGAATATTTTCGATCGCGTTCGTGATCATGCGGCGCCCTATATGCAAAAACGCTGGGCCGAACTGGGGGAGCATCCAATTGTTGGACATACTCGAGGCTTGGGCATGTTTGGCTCCATGGAGTTGGTACGCAATAAAGAAACTCGCGAGCGCTTGGCGCCGGATCAGATATCCGGCGGCATCTGCCGTGACTTGGCAATAGAGAACGGTTTAGTGATGCGCGCTGTGGGTGACTCCATGATTATCTCGCCACCGCTTATATGCACTGATGCGGAGATCGACACGCTGATTGAGCGCGCCACCAAGGCGCTGGATCTAACTGCCGAACGCTTTTCTGTTTAAACAGGATAGCTGCTGAATAAGCCGTTATTTCGGTCACGCGACCATGACAAGTCGAGGAATAGCAAAACCATTAAAGTCACTGGCGCAACATAGACTGTAAGCGCCAGTGCTGGGAATAAACACCAGATCTTCCGGCTTCATATTAGCGGGCAAGTAATGTTGCCCCAGCACATCAATGGCGTCACAGGTAGGACCTGCCACCGACCAGAGCTCAGGGGCACCAGTGCGCTGACTGACCAGGGTGAAGGCAATACCCTGTTCCAACTCAATCAAGCCGCCATAAAAACCCAGATCCAAATATAACCAACGACTGTCATCCCTTGTGGCGACACCCATCACTTGGGAAACCAGGCATCCAGCAGAACCCACTAGATAACGGCCTGGCTCGGCCATCACCTGAATAGTATCCGGCAGCGTCTCAAGCTCGCAGTTTATTCTAAGCGCTATATCTTCAATTGATGGATCTTGCGGAGTCAGCTGCAACGGATAGCCGCCACCAAGGTTTAGCAGCTGCGGGATAAAACCGCGATCAACCAGCTGCTCAAAAATATCCTTAGCTGTCTTAATACCCTCAACCCAGTTATTGATATTGGTACATTGAGAGCCCACATGAAAGGTCACACCACAGAGGTTGACCTGCAAGCGCAGTGCACAGGCGATCATCGCCAGAACGCCTTTCGGGCTAGCGCCAAATTTGCCCGCCAGCGGCCAACTGGATCCCTCATTGCTCACTTCAATGCGAATATAGACTTTGGCCAAGGGCGCGAGAGCGGCAATTTTTTCTAACTCTTCAGTGCAATCTGCCGCGTACCAGCGTACACCCTTAGCACTGGCGTATTTTATCGCCGCTGGGGATTTAATCGGGTTGGAGTAAAACACCTGATGGGCAGGAACCCCCAGTTCAAGCAAAGTATCGAGTTCAGCTGATGACGCAATCTCAAACCCTGTGCCCTCTTGGCGCAACAGCTCCAAGATAGCCGGATCCTGATTGGCCTTAACCGCATAATGGGGTCGTACCCGAGGCATGGCCTGCATAAAGCGCCGGGCATTATCCCTCAGGCGCTGTTCAGACAGTACCAACAGAGGGCCGGAATAGTCTGCTGCGGCAGCGCGGCTAAAGCTCAGCTGTTGGCGAATATCCTCAGCGATCAACAGATGCTGTCGATCATTGACTGAAGCGACTGTGAGGTTCACTGCGTGCTGTTGCATAAGACTCCTAGAGGGCAGGCTAATTGATGGCTGTTGGCTATCAATGGTAAGCCTCTAAGATGTCAATTTGTATTGCTAAACTGTTCAATTTGTTTGATATTAACAGCCACTTTGATTTAAAAAACGGCACTTTGACATGAACATCGATCAACAACTGTTAAATCTACTGCGCGAAAACAGTCGTCGCTCAGTATCGGATATGGCCAAGCAACTGGGCGTCAGTCGCACTACAGTGCAACAGCGTATGGAGCGCCTCGAGCGCAACGGCACGATTGAGGCGTATACCATCAAGCTCAACCCCCATTCCGAACAGCAGCAGGTCAGTGCCTACATTATGATTTCGGTGGTAGGACGCAAGGCTGGCGATGTAGTCCGCCATCTACAAAAGGACCCACAGTTGGATATGCTCTGCAGTATTAGTGGCCAGTATGACTTGCTCGCCAAGGTCACGGCCGCGACCACCGAGCAACTGGATCAGAGCATTGACAGCATCAGCACCATCGATGGAGTAGAAACAACATTAAGTCATGTAGTGCTGTCGAGAAAGGTAGATAGATAACAGCAGTGCTGGTAAGTTATACCTCATCGGTGAAAGCCGAATTCTCTAGCCCTAAAAAAATAATAATTGAGATACCTATGAGCAGCAGACCCCTGGTAAAACCCAGTCTTTTGGACGCCCTAATTCCGGTCATTCTATTGATCACCATGCTCGCTGGCACCGTCTATGTATTCGGGCTAGATTCCTCCGGCCCTAACCAAGTGGCGCTGTTTTTGGCCGCTGCCGTAGCCGCCGTTATTGGTATTAAAAATGGTTTGACCTGGAAGCAGGTCGAGCAGGGCATGATCGACACCATTACCCTGTCTCTGCCTGCCATTCTGATTCTCTTTATGGTGGGCGCTCTGATCGGTAGCTGGATCCTCGCCGGAACTGTGCCTAGTATGATTTATTACGGTGTCGAGATTATGTCGCCGGATTACTTCTACATGACCTGCTGTCTGGTCTGCGCATTAATTGGCTTTAGTGTTGGCAGTTCATGGACTGTGGCCGGCACCTTGGGCATTGGCTTTATGGGTATAGCGGCGGCGTTGGATCTGTCGCTGCCAATCAGTGCTGGCGCGATTATTTCGGGGGCCTATTTTGGCGACAAGTTATCACCGCTCTCAGACACCACTAATCTAGCTGCCGCTGTCACCAACAGCGACCTGTTTGACCATATTCAACATATGCTCTGGACCACGGTGCCGAGCTTTTTCATTACCCTAGTGATCTTTTTTGCCCTGGGTATGGGCAGTGCAATCAATGTTCAAGTCGACGACATCGAAATTCTCCAGGCAGCAATGCAAAACGCCTTTTTGGTTAACCCATTGATGCTCACCCCTCTGGTGCTGTTATTAGTCATGGCGATCATGCGCAAGCCCGCCCTCTCGACACTGATCTGTGGCGTAGTTGCCGGCTGTATCTTTGCCGTGATATTCCAGTGGGATGCAGTGATTACTTTGGCGGCAGACGCCAGCTTAAGTAGCTCGGCGGCAATCTTTAAAGGTCTGTTCACGGCAATGTTCTTGGGCTTCAACTCGGTGAGCGGCAACGAATCCATGGATGCACTGCTGTCGAAGGGCGGCATGGAAAGTATGCTGCTGACCATCGGCCTGATTATCAATGCCATGGGCTTTGGCGGCGCAATGGCCCGCACTGGTCTATTAGAGCGCATAGTAGAAGCCGCACTGAGCCGAGTAAAATCTGCTGGTGGCCTGATCAACACCACCATCGCTACCTGCATAGGCACCAACATTCTCGCCGCCGATCAGTATCTGTCGATTGTGATTCCCGGACAGATGTTTTCCGAGGCCTACAAACGCCGTAATCTGCGCGCGATTAATCTATCCCGAACCCTGGAAGACTCCGGCACTCTCACTTCGGTACTGGTGCCCTGGAATACCTGTGGCGCCTTTATGTCGGCGACACTGGGTGTCAGTACTTTTTATTATGCGCCCTATGCCTTCTTTAATATCTGCTGCCCACTTATTGCGATAATCTATGGCTTTTATCAGATTAAATTGCCGCTGATCAACGAGCCAGAGGGCGTGGCACAAAGCAGCGACTAAGCTATTTTGATAAATCGCCTACAAAGAGTTGTACCCATAAAATATGTTGCCCAGCGCTAACAGATTAATAATCCGATTCGCTATAGCCAGTGCCTTTGCTGCTCTGTCAGCATTGGCTTATGGTCAAATAAATGAGCAGCCGAATGACCAACTTAAGGGCCAATTTAATAGCC
>CAJQJT010000004.1 GCA_905478725.1 uncultured Pseudomonadales bacterium | reverse complement strand
GAAGTGATTAATCTGCGCGATGAACTCGATGACCGCCATCCGTTTATTGTTGAGAATGGCGCAGCCATCTACATTCCCAGCCGCTATTTTAAGATTCAACCAGAACATGCCGTTTTGGAAAATGGGTTTTGGGTGCTGCGCAATGTACCGCGTCGAGCTAAATGGCAGCAACTTCTCGCTGAACGAGCCGTGGATTTTAAGGGCGAATTTGAAACCTTTGAATCCCTCTACCAGACTTCTGGCGCTGCCGGGGTGGCTGCGGTGACCGGCCTCAGCCTCCAGGCTGCCGAGCTGGCCAATCAACGTGAGCACAGCGAACCGGTGCACTGGCTGGGCTCGCCTCAACGCAAAATGGCCTTTGTGTACCGCTTAAAAGAAGCTGGCGCCACCGTCCTTCAGGGCGGTCGTTTTTTAAATATTGCCGGGGATGTGGACAAAGGTCGCGCCATGCTGCAATTGCGTGATCTCTATCTGCGGGACGCCAGTGTGACGAATAGAGGCCACTGTGAAACATTAGCCATCGGCGACAGCAATAATGATTTGGCAATGCTAGAGGCAGCCTCTTCGGCCCTGGTAATACGCGCAGATGGCCGTTTACCACTGGCTCTAAAACGCACTGAACATTGCTATACCAGTCAACAGATCGGCCCTGAGGGATGGGTTGAGGGCGTTAATCTGTGGCTCGAGAAAACTGACAAAACAAAACGACTAAATCAAATAAAAAAAGAGAGTTAATCATGGGCGACTTCCATCAAAACGGCGTGATCACAACATTGCACAATCTATCTAAGCGATCGGTTGAGACTATGGAGGATGAGCTGTTGGGCTTTTCCAAAACCCGACCCATGGGACTGATTCTGCCGTCGCTCTATTCCGAACTACAGGGTGATGCCCTTAAAGGAATTGTTGAAGAGTTAAAACAGGTGCCCTACCTCACAGAGATTGTCATTGGCCTCGACCGCTCTAACGAAGAGGAGTATCGCCAGGCTCTGAAATTTTTCTCTGTGCTGCCGCAGCATCACAGAGTGTTGTGGAACGATGGTCCTAGACTAAAAGCCCTAGACGCCAAATTACAAAAACTCGACCTGGCACCCAAAGAAATGGGCAAAGGGCGCAACGTTTGGTATTGCATGGGTTACACCTTGGCCTCAAACAAGACTGAGTCTGTGGCACTGCACGACTGTGATATCACCACCTATGATCGTGAACTGCTGGCCCGACTGATTTACCCGGTGGCCAACCCACGCTTTAGCTATGAATTTTGTAAGGGCTATTACGCCCGTGTCGCCAATGGCAAAATCAATGGCCGCGTATCCCGTCTATTAGTCTCACCGCTGTTGAGCGCGCTTAAGAAAACCGTCGGCCACACTGACTATCTCAACTACATGGCGAGCTTTAGATATCCACTGGCGGGAGAGTTTTCCTTTCGCCGTGATGTGCTCAACGACATTCGTATTCCCAGTGACTGGGGCCTAGAGATCGGTGTGCTGTCAGAGATGCACCGCAATTACGCCAGCAACCGCCTCTGTCAGGTGGATATTGCTGACAACTATGACCACAAACACCAGAATCTCTCTTTGGACGATGATCAGGATGGCCTCTCCAAGATGTCCATTGATATCGCCAAAGCCCTGTTCCGCAAGCTTGCCACACAGGGTGTAGTGTTCAGCCATGAAGCCTTTAGATCACTCAAGGCAACCTACTATCGCATGGCGCTGGATATAGTTGAAACCTGCCACAACGACGCGATTATGAATGGCCTAACCCATGATCTTCACGAGGAAGAAAAAGCCGTGGAGATGTTTGCTGAAAACATTATCAAGGCTGGCGAAGTGTTCTTTACCAGCCCCATGGAGAAGCCCTTTATCCCCAGCTGGAACCGCGTGATCAGTGCAGTGCCGGACATTTTTGAACAGCTTGTGGCTGCAGTAGAAGCAGATACCGAAGAATTTAATCAGCGCTAAGGCCACCAAATACTATGAATCCAGATCATCTCTCTGATGCCCTCACTCGCCACCTAACAACTATTTATGATGGTGTCCAGGGTGTCGACAGCGACAGTTACCCAGAGCTGAGCAATCAGCTGATCGAGCTTATGGGTTTGCAACAGGCCACCAGCGAGCCGACCCGCTATATCAATCACTGGGATGAAAAAGACTGCCTAGTAATCACCTATGGTGACAGCGTATTACAGCCAGACGAAAAGCCCCTGCAAACCCTAAAGCGGTTTTTAGATCGCTACGTGGACGACTGTGTTAATGGCGTTCATATTCTGCCTTTTTATCCTTATACCTCTGACGACGGCTTTTCCGTGCTCGACTATTCCAGCGTCAATGAGTCACTCGGCGACTGGAGTGATATTGCGGCCATAGCGGCAGATTATTCCCTGATGTCCGATCTGGTGATCAACCACTGCTCGGCCCGCAGCCCCTGGTTTGAAAACTTTCTCAATGATCGCGACCCCGGACGCAACTTCTTTGCCACCGCTTCGCCGGATGATGATCTTAGCGCCGTAGTGCGGCCGCGCACCAATGTCCTACTTAGGGAGGTAGAGACGGTCAGAGGCAGCCAGTTTGTCTGGTGTACCTTTAGTCACGATCAGGTAGATCTGAACTTTCGCAATCCAGAAGTGTTAAAGCAGTTTGTCAGTATTATTCGCCAATATTTAGATAGCGGCGTGCGTATTTTTCGGCTCGATGCAGTGGCTTTTTTATGGAAGGAACCAGGCACCAGCTGTATCAATTTAGAGCAGACTCACGAAGTGGTTCGTCTACTGCGCACACTGATCGAACATGCCCAGCCGGATGCGATTATTGTCACTGAAACCAATATTCCCAACCGCGAAAATCTCGCCTACTTTGGCAACGCCAACGAAGCCCACTGGGTGTATAACTTCTCCCTACCACCGCTATTGGTCAACACATTGATCACCGGCGACTGCAGCTATTTAAAGCAGTGGATGATGAGTATGCCACCGGCGCGCAACGGCACCGCTTACT
>CAJQJT010000003.1 GCA_905478725.1 uncultured Pseudomonadales bacterium | reverse complement strand
GATAAAGAGCCCTCAGCTAAACAAGAGCCTTCAGCCAGTAAAGAGCCTTCAGCGGATAAAGAGCCCTCAGCCAGTAAAGAGCCATCAGAGGAAGAACCTGCAGCCAAAGAAGGCGATGTCGACGGTAATAAAGCCTAGCCAAATACCGCTAGCTAACTCAAATGGCACAGCACCTTGCTGTGCCATTTTTTCTTTTATACCTCACTTTTTTATCTCTCTTTCCTTTAGACATCACTGTATTCCCGACACCATAGCAAGGTGCCGCCAACCACAGTGGCCGGTAGCAACAGCAAGTTGACCAGAGGAATTGCCGCTGCCACCAGTGCTGATAAGCCAAAACTCAGCGACAACAATTTCTGCTTCCCTGCGCGCTGTCGTACCTCGACAAAGCTCAGTTCATCGCTGTCCGCCGGATAATCCATATACTGCAATGCCAGAGACCAAGCCGCCCAGCTACCAGCAATCAGTGGCGCCAAAATGTTGATCACAGGCACAAAACTAATCATCACCGTGAGCAGTGCTATACCCAAAGTTCGCGGCAGCATATAGGCGATGATCTGCAGCTCGCGGCAAAAACTGCCCCAAGCTGTGGCTAGCAGTGCCGAAGTAGATGTTGGAGTCTCATCTCTGTCGCCGCGTTCAATGGCAATCACCCGCTCGGCGATAATGCCGTAAAACGGCGAACCGATCAGATTGGCGAATAGAGTAAAGGTGAATGAATAGACAACCAGTGCCAGCAGCACAAACAATAACCAGATGATCCACACCAGCCATTGGAGCCATTCTGGCACCGAGGCAATCAACCAGTTCAGCCAGTCGCTAACCCAAGCCGCAGCAAACCAGGTCGCCGCGGAAAACAGTATCAGATTAAGAAATGTTGGAATAATCACCAGCCAGCGAATATCTGTATGCCCAAGCAATTTAAACCCTTCAAGGATAACTGCGGGACTAGCTATGGGCGTACTTAGCAGTGAGGGCTTTGCGGTCATTATTGGTCGGTTCCTTGAATTACTAGGTTAATCGGCAGTTCTGATGATATAGCTATTTTTACAGATACTAGAATAGCATCTATGCTTTATCTAATTGGACTGAATCAAACTCAAGGGAGAGCGAAGATGAATAAAATTGGAAAAATCACCACGACAATTATTGTGTTGGTGGTCCTGTTGATGATTGTTGTATTGACTAACTTGGATCGCGGTATTAAAACAGCCGTGGAGACTATTGGCCCTGAGTTGACTGGATCGGAGGTAACTCTGAGTTCTGTGGACCTGTCGCTAACTGACGCCAAAGGCAGCTTTTCAGGATTGCGGGTGGGTAACCCTCAGGGTTTTGAGTCAGCGGATGCGTTTAAGTTGGGGTTGATCAGCTTCGCGATGGACGCAGAGCACTTAGCCAGTGACACTATAGTGATCGATTCTCTGCGCATTGTGGCGCCAGAAATTACCATGGAGCGGGTCGGTGGCCGCAGCAACCTGGATCAAATTCAGGCTAATATTGCTGCCTATTTGGGTGGTGATAGCAGCCAAGAGAGTTCCGATGCTGAGGGCAAAAAATTCATTATTCGAGATATGAGGATTACCGATGCTGTGGTTCACTATGCGATCCTCGGTGGCAAAGGTCTCGACCTAGAACTGCCCGACCTGCGCCTCACTGACATAGGTGGATCTACTGAAGGCGGCGGCGGAGTCTCTGGCGCTGAGGCCGCGGCAGAAATTATCGGTGCCATTACCCGTGCAGCAGGCAAGGCCGTAAGCCAGTCGGGTGCGATTAAAGATATGGGTAGATCACTGGAAGATCAGATCAAGGAAAAGGCTGGCGGCCTAAAAGGGCTGTTTGGCAATAAAAATTAAAGGCATGACCCTTGATGTTGAAGGGTTATGTAAAGCTTGTAAAAAGAGCAATTGGGTTATGCCCCGTGGATTATGCCCCGTGGATTATGCAGAGTGCCGCATAATCCGCTGCTTCTGACGATCCCAGTCACGCTCTTTGTCGTCATTGCGCTTATCAAAATCCGCTTTACCTTTGGCTAGGGCGATCTCAACTTTAATCAGATGGGTTTTCCAGTACATCGCGGTGCAGACGCAGGTGTGACCCTTTTGATTGACTCCAGCCTCCAGCTTGTCCAATTCACGGCGATTTAGCAGTAGCTTGCGTGAGCGGATCGGCTCGGTGACATAGTGGGTGGAGGCGGTTGCCAGGGGTGTGATATTGGTGCCGATCAGCCAGGCCTCGCCATTCTGCAGCAACACATAGGTGTCCGTCAGATTAACCTTGCCCTCGCGCAGGCTCTTCACTTCCCAGCCCATGAGAGAAATTCCCGCCTCAAATTTTTGCTCGAGAAAATAGTTGTGCTTCGCCTTCTTATTGAGAGCGATAGTGCTGGATTGAGCTTTAGGTTTCTTTTTTGTCATAACTCGCGATTATACGTCTGCTGGTCTATTTATCATAACCAAATACGCGCCCAATCGTGGCTATTTAATTAGGATCACCTTGGGGATAGAGTTACAATTCAGGATCATTTTTTGGGGTAGTTTATGGGCTTACAGCAAAAAGGCATGCACGGAACTTGGACTAGCCGCTGGACCTTTATTATGGCGGCCACTGGTTCTGCAGTGGGCCTTGGCAATATGTGGAAGTTTCCCTATGTTGCCGGCAGTAACGGCGGTGGTGCATTCGTGCTCGCCTACATAGCCTGCATCTTGTTAATCGGTGTTCCGGTGATGATGGCGGAAGTGGCTATTGGTCGTCGTGGTCGCCAGAGCCCAATCAATTCTATGCGCGATATGGTCGCTGAAAGTGGTGCCCACTCGGCCTGGCGTCATATTGGCTGGCTCGGTGTTGTGGCTGGCATGCTGATTATTTCGTTCTATGCGGTGATTGCTGGTTGGGCGCTGGATTATATTTTTTCCATGGCCTCCGGAGAGTTGCGCGGTGCCACAGGTGAAGTGGCTGCTGGAGTATTCGGCAAGCTGTTAGCCGATCCGGCGCGACTGGTATTCTGGCAGACCTTGTTTTTAATGCTCTGTGTCGGTGTGGTAGTGGGCGGTGTCAAAAAAGGCTTAGGCGTCGCGGTGGAAATTTTGATGCCGCTGCTATTTATTATGTTGCTGATTCTGCTCGGCTTTAGCTTCTTTCGCGGTAACTTTCAGGCTGGTTGGGATTTTCTCTTTACCTTCGATTTTGCTGCACTGACCGGCCGCGGAGTGCTCGAGGCTATGGGTCAGGCGTTCTTTACGTTAAGTATAGGTATGGGCGCGATTATGGCCTACGGTGCCTATATGCCCCAGAACGCGAATATAGGTAAGACCATTTTAACCGTCGCCTTTTTCGATAGTATGACGGCGATTATCTCTGGTTTGATTATATTCTCGATTGTCTTTGCAACCCCCGGCGTTGAACCCAGTGCCGGGCCTGGCCTGATGTTTATCAGTCTGCCAGTGGCTTTTGGCAATATGCCCGGTGGTCTATTAATCGGCTCGGTATTTTTTGTGCTGGTGACTATCGCTGCCTGGAGTTCGGCTATTTCGTTGCTTGAGCCCGCTGTAGCCTGGTTGATTGAAGCCAAAAACATGAATCGCATTCAGGCTAACTCCCTGATCGCTGGCGGCACTTGGTTACTGGGTCTAGGCAGCGTGTTCTCGTTTAATATCTGGGCCGATTCAACGGTCGCCGGATTTACCTTCTTCGACTTCTTAGATTTTCTCACCTCCAACGTGATGTTGCCCCTGTCGGGACTCTTGATTGCGCTGTTTGTTGGCTATGTGATGAAAGATGAATTTGTTGATGATGAAATGCAGGGCACCTCGCCCTGGGTGATGCAGTGCTGGCGCTTTATGCTGAGATATGTAGCGCCAGTGGCTATAGCCGCGGTCTTTGTCATGGGTATCTATGACAAGTTCTTTGCTTAAGATGAGGTTGCTTTGAATCAGGTTCAGCGTTCGGCACTGGTAATGTACTCAGATCAGGCGATGTTTGATCTGGTTAACGATGTGGCCAATTATCCGCAGTTTATGGATGGCTGCCAGAGTGCTGAGGTATTTGAGCACAGCGATGTGACGATGGTTGCGCGACTGGATTTGAAAAAGGCTGGAGTCAAAACCAGCTTTATGACACGCAATAGCCTGAATGCACCGAGCACTATTGAGATGAGTCTAGAAGATGGGCCGTTTAAGACGCTGCGCGGTGTTTGGCGTTTTAAGGCATTGACGCCTGAGGCCTGCAAAGTGAGCCTTGATTTGGAATTTGAATTTAACAGTATGGCGATGGGTATGGCAGCGTCGAAGCTATTCTCGAACATGGCAAATAATCTTGTAGATTCGCTTTGTCGCCGCGCTGATCAAGTATATGGGAAGACAGATGACGGACAGTAAGATGATTGTGGTCGAGGTGGTTTACGGGCTGCCGGAGAAGCAAAAGTTGATTCAACTGAATGTGGCGGCTGGTACCACGGCACTGCAGGCAGTTGAGCAGTCTGGGATTGTGCAGGCTTTTCCACAGATTGATCTAGATAACTGCAAGATGGGTATTTTTGCTCAGGTCTTGGGTACTAAAGGACTGGCTGAACCCAGTGAATATCTTTTGCAGGAACGTGA
This sequence comes from uncultured Pseudomonadales bacterium, assembly GCA_905478725.1. GTDB lineage: Bacteria > Pseudomonadota > Gammaproteobacteria > Pseudomonadales > Porticoccaceae > HTCC2207. The sequence continues at coordinate 94 of CAJQJT010000003.1, read as the reverse complement.
TCGGGTGGAGATTTATCGTCCGCTGATTGCCGATCCTAAAGAGGTGCGTCGTCGTCGCGCTGAAGAAGCCAAGCTCAAGAAAGAGCAGGCGGAG
>CAJQJT010000002.1 GCA_905478725.1 uncultured Pseudomonadales bacterium | reverse complement strand
ATTATCCGTAGCCCTAGATACTCATACCCATGCCGACCATATTACCGGCCTTGGCGCACTGCGCGACCGCACTGGCTGCACAACCATGATGGGTGAGCAGGCTGTGGCTAGCTGTCTGACGGCAAACTTTAAAGATGGCGACCAGATAACAGCGGGTAATATCAAACTCGAGGTCATCTATAGCCCCGGGCATACAGACGACTCCTACAGCTTTTATCTGCCCAACGAGACAGGTGGCATGTTGTTTAGTGGTGACACTCTATTAATTCGCGGCACTGGACGCACCGACTTCCAGAATGGTGATGCCGCGCAACAGTACAACAGTCTGTTTAATCGGTTATTAAAGTTGCCAGACAGTTGCTCAGTCTATCCAGGCCATGACTACAAGGGTTGGACAATGAGCACTATTGGTGAGGAGAAGCGCAACAACCCAAGGTTGCAGATCTCCAATCAAGGGGAGTATGTCGATTTAATGGATAGTTTAGATTTGCCCAGCCCGAAACTTATGGATGTAGCGGTGCCGGCCAATCAGGCCTGTGGTAATACGCAGCAACAGCTTTAGACAAAGAGCCCATGCTGCCTCAGTTGCCTGTGGTGTCATCAGAACGAAGTAAAACGGTAAAGCCATAGATATCTCAGAGGGTTTCGGCAAATATATCTGGCGCAGCATTGGCCAAAATCAGATCAGCACTGTGGCAGGTTCTGTTGACTGTTCAGCTGCTGGCTCTAACCCCTGCCGCCAGTACAATACGATAATACTTTAGCCCTTCATCGGGAGACAGATCCATCGCATTGACTGACATCATATGGGGAGGAAGCTCACCCAGATCCTCTTTGCTGGCAAGCAACAAAAAGCCCGCATCAAAATCATACCGGCTTTTGTCGAGGGGTCATATAAGCCAAATGCTAAAGGGACTTAGTCGTCCAACTCAACTTTTATTGCCTCATAGACACCCGCAGCATTGCGTCGGGCTTTGACTTCAAATTTATCACTGCTAGACACATGGGCCAAGAAATCACTCAGCTGAACTCGACGGTCAAACAGCTCAAAATAAGTCGTGTTAACAAACGCAACATAGGTGCCCTGGATAGTCGCGCCAAGGTTATCAATAGCGCCGTAACCCTCAAACTCTATTTCAGAACCCGCGTAGCTATCGCTGTCGTCATCATTACTGTATCCCTGGTCACTGGACTCGAGCTCAATTTTGGCCACCAGCAACTGGCCATCGGTATTGCGCAGCACCTTAACTTCAACTGCCGGACTTGATAGCGTAGCCACTGTCGACAAAAAACGTGCCTGACTGACCAGTGAATACGTCTCATAAACCGTGCTACCAACAAACTGTAACTGGTAGCCATTGCTCAACTGCACACCAGAGGCATCGATGCTCGCAACAACACCTTTCAATTCAAAGCTGTAATTGGATAGCTCGCTTGCCTCATTGCCGGAGGTCGACTGATCACCGCCATTGTATTGGTCAGACTTGGACTCCAACTCAATTGTCAGCGCCTCGTATTCACCGCTCGCCAACCTAACCGCATTTACCTCAACATAAGGACTGACTGTAGTCGACGCCAAAAATGTAGCACTGTCCACAAGGCGATCGTTTAGCTCATAGCGAGTTGTCGCAGTGAAGTTAATCAGATTGCCGAACAAGGTTAGGCCGCTGCTGCTAATCGTACTAGCGATGCCCTCAATCTCGATGGTGTTGCCTTGATATTGGTTTTGTAACAGATAGTCAGCGGCGTCAGAGTAGCGTGAGTAGTTGCCATCGGTTTCAGTATGGTAATTGCCCGATTGGTCTTGCAAGAAGCCACTGTCGTCGACGTAGTACTGCACACCGTCGACGCTCAAACCATGACCTGCATAGGAATCCAGATCATCGTCATTGTTGTCTCGCTCAACGCGATAGGCCGTCATTAGACTGCCGTTGTACTGGCCACTGACTTCAACAAAGTCGCCGACGCTCAACTGCTGCAGGCGGAAGCGCCTGGCCACGCCGGTACCGTCTTCCATCTGCGTGGTGGGTTGAACCACTACGCTGATATCAGCCACAACGATAGTGCTCGCATCCAGATCTATAGCCGTCACCTGCCCCTCAACCTGAAGATTGGCCTCAACTCGCAGGTAAATGCGCTCGGCCACAAGCGCCGAGGAGTCAATCGCCCTGAACCCCTGTACCAAGAGCCTAGTGCCAACATTGATATCAGAGGCATCACCACCAACATAGAGCGTAGACTCATCGGTCAGTACAGCGTAACCATTGACAGAAAACCCACTCACTGTAGTCAGTGCCGACACCATGCCCTCGACAGAAACCAGAGCACTGGCAACCCTATCACTAGCGCCAGAAGACAGACCGTATTCGCCCTCACGATCTTCAGCCTGAACGCTGCTAGCGACAAAAACACTCTCTGCGTTTAGCGCCCCATAGACTTCAATCCACTGGTTTAGCGCCGGGGTGAAGTTGATCAGTGCAGCCGAAAAGTCCACTGCCTGAGCCGCGATATTGAGAGTTTGATTGACCAAATCAACTGCTGCGATCACCCCCTCAACCTTAAATTCAGTCTCTAGCGTCGACGTTTCAAGATCGATTCTGGTTGCCAGCAAACTACCGTCGGCTTGATCAAAACCAGTTACTTCGACAATAGCGCCCAAGCTCAATCCAGACAGCTCGGCGACCGCAAAGTCATCATCGAAAACCGTGTCTTGGTTGATACTCACGCTGCGGCCCAAAACCGTAAATGTTCTGTTGACTGGGTCAATCGCACTAACGGTGCCCTTTAAATCAACATCGTAAATAACCCGCGTGGCGACCCCTGTAATGCCATCTGCATTCAGGGTTCCTTCAACCCAAACATAATCACCTACCTCTAACTGCTGCTCGCCATGGGCCAATGATTCTTGTTTATCGTTAACGAACTCAGCGGTATCTGTAGAGTATTTAATGCCATTCACATAGATCGAGCCAAAGCCACCGACAACACCGCCACTGATCATTTGCTGAACAACACCATTTGGCGTTGAATCAGCGTTATCGCAGATGCCGTCAGCGTCGGAATCTAAGGTTTCTGAAGCATCCAGCGGGCAGGCATCCTCTGTATCAGCAATGCCATCGCCATCATCGTCCATATCCCTGTCATCATCGATGCCATCGTGGTCCGAATCAGTATGGCCAATTTCACTATCTGAGTCAGACCCAGAGCCCCCGCCACCGCAGGCGGTCAACCCAAGAAATGTGCTCAGCAGCAGGAGTCGAATAAAGAGGGGTAGATTCATGTCAGTACCTTTTAGTTTTCATTATTTCCTATCAATATATCGCTTTAATATTAAGAGAACCTTAAAGAGAGAGGAGAAAGCGAGAGGAGAAAGTAGGCGTTTTAGCTACATGACGTTTGAGACTGGCATGGCGCCGACAAACCCTAATCAGCAACCAATAAAAAACCCCCAACCTTTCGGTTTGAGGTTTTGATATTGGCGGGGCAGCAGAAATTGCACACAGACGACAAGCCATTGATTAATTGATCAGCTAGTCAATAAGCTTTTTTGACATCCTTGTTACTTCACATACTAGCCCATCACCAAACGTTACTCATAAGATAGTTCTCTGGCCTTGCCGTGAAAAATTTTGTAGACAAATATTGTGTAGCCAATAATTGCCGGCAAGGTTACCGCCACGCCATAAAAAATCATTTGGAGAGATTCCGTAGCGGCAGCAGCTTCCCAGATTGTCAGGCGATCTATAACAATATAGGGAAACAGACTATAGGCTAGGCCCAGAGAGGCCATCAGACAGATAATCACCAAGCCAGCGAACAGCGTCCAGGCGTAGCCTCTGTTCAATATATCCGGCCTGCGCAAGACCCACAGCAAGCCGCCATAAATCAGTATGCAGCTAAGCGGAATAGGCAGCAGGCCTAGCGCATTGGGCATGGTAAACCACTTTTCTGCGATACTGGAGCTGACTATCGGAGTCGCTATAGACACTAACAGCAACCCCAGCCCCATGGGCACTATAGCTAGCCTTGCCCATCGCAGCGCCTTGTTAAACAGTTCGTCTTCAGTTTTCATCATCAACCATGCAGCACCTAGCAGTACATACAGTGAGGGCAAGGTGACTGATATCAGCGCAGAGAATAAAATGCTGGTCAGGTTGTCCTGAAGTCCGGTGATATAGGAACCCAGCATCCAACCTTGGGACACAGAGGCAATAA
>CAJQJT010000001.1 GCA_905478725.1 uncultured Pseudomonadales bacterium | reverse complement strand
GCTTGTAGCCACTGTCACCACTGCAGCCAACCAAGACCAGGCTGACTAGTAATGCTTTCGCTATGGAACCGTTTAATAAAACACCTTTGAACATATCCAATCGCCTTAATATAGAAGTCTAATTGTCTTTTGAGCCGCCAGTATCCAGAGAATGGCTATTACTGGCAAACAACTTTTGCAGGCTCAGGGTCATATTCTGTTCGGTCATCTGACTATTCTCACGCATCAGCCTGTCGTAACTTTCGATCCAGGGATGGGCGTTGGCCAATTTTTCACTCACCGCTTGATTGCGATCATCGAACCCCTGCCCCAACCATCTATTGATATCTGCCAGCCTGATGGTATCCGCATCGCGAATCATGACATATTGGCCGCTGGCGGTTTTCTCTAAAATACGCTGGCTCAGCAGCATATTGCGCAAGCGTCGCCACTGCTCAACACTAAGGCCAACAATACTCATGGAGCGGTCCGACAAGCTGTGACCCTTTTGCTGTCGTCGCCAGCACTGCCAGAGAATAATCAACACAGCGAGAAGATCTGGCAGCTCGGCATCTCGACCTTGATACTGGAAAGTCTCAAGACTGCGCACCAGCTCGGCGCCGAATAGGATCAGCACCCAGAGCAAATAAATCCACATCAAAAATAGCGGAATAACAGCAAATGCACCATATACGTTGGTATAAATAGAATGGGCTACCAGCTGTCCAAATAACGCTTTGGCGGTCTCAAACAACAGTGTCGTTATCAGACCGCCAAACAGCGCATAAACCACCCTCACCTTGCAGTTGGGCACAGCTACATAGAGCAGGGTAAACGCCAACCAGGTCAGTAGCCAAGGTAGATAGCTAAACAGCAGCGCCACCACACCTAGACTGTCGACCTCAGCCACCACCAGACGCAGTGACATCAAATAGGTACTCATAATCATGCCCACGGCGAGCAATAGGGGCCCAAGACTAAGAATCGCCCAATAGACCAAAAATCCGGCCAAGCCTTTACGCCCGCCAGTGGTGGCCCAAATATGGTTAAAGGTTTTTTCAATATTGCTCAACATCAGTAATGCAGTGATCAATATAATCGCCACACCGGCGACACTTAGCTTGCGCGCCTGATTGGAAAACTCACTCAGGTACTGGGTAATCTCCTGACCACTGCTGGGTAAAAATTTGGAGAAAATAAATTCCTCTACCTTGCCGCCGAGTTCTTGGAATGCAGGCACCAAAGAGAACATGCTGTACATCAGGGTCAACATGGGCACCACGGCAAACAAACTCATATAGGTCAGTGCTGCGGCACTCTGGGGGCAGCCATCGCCAAGAAAGCGACGTAGTGCGTAGACCAGAAACTGACCACTGCTGACCAGTTGCTGGGGCACCTTGCCCACAGTGATTGATAATTGATTGATCATGCGGTTAAACCTCTCGTTCTGTTTAAATCCATTTGCCTCTACAATGGCGTATTCACTCCCACAACCTGAAACATAGACGATGCTGACTATTTATCACAATCCACGCTGCTCTAAATCGCGACAAACTCTAAGTCTATTGCAAGATCAGGGCCTAGAACCAGAAATCGTACTCTACCTAGAAACCGCGCCAAGCGCTGAGACCATCACCCTGCTGTTGAAAAAGCTCGGCATAGATGCGCGGCAACTGTTGCGCCGCGGCGAACAGGAATATAAAGATCAAAGTCTAGCGGACACTGACCTATCTGAGCAGCAGCTGATTGCCGCCATGGCCAAGTATCCCAAACTTATTGAACGACCCATAGTCATTAACGGCGAGCGCGCTGCCATTGGCCGCCCCCCAGAAGCCGTACTGGAGATTATTTAATGTCAGACAACTATGTACTAGTGCTTTACTACAGCCGCAATGGCCATGTTAAAAAACTCGCTGAAGAAATTGCACAGGGTGTCGAAAGTGCTGGCATGGAAGCGCGCCTGCGCACAGTGCCGGCAGTGTCTACAGTCTGTGAAGCCACAGCAGAAGACATTCCCAGTAGTGGCGATATCTATTGCACTGAGCAAGAGCTGGCCAACTGCTCCGGCCTGCTGATGGGCAGCCCAACGCGCTTTGGCAATATGGCCGCGCCATTAAAATACTTTATCGATGGCACTGCCGGTCTCTGGGCCAATGGCAGTCTGATCAACAAACCCGCTGGCGTTTTCACCTCGACCTCCAGCTTGCATGGCGGTCAGGAAACGACACTTATGTCGATGATGATTCCACTGCTGCATCAGGGCATGCTATTGACCGGCATCCCCTATTCAGAGCCCAGTTTACACAGCACTAAAAGCGGCGGTACGCCCTATGGTGCCAGCCACGTAGAAGCCGAAAACCTTAGTAACGACGAGATTAGCCTCTGTCGAGCACAGGGCAAACGCGTCGCCCAATTAGCCGCGCAACTTAACGGAGCGCAGTAACATGACCTTAGAACAAAAAATTAATTTTTCCCGTCCCCTCACCCACGCCAGCTTTTACCTGATGCTGGCGGCCATGACAGCCAATGCATGGATTCAGGGCGCGCCGGGCATTATTTATTTCCTCTGCCTGTTTCCATTGGTAATTTTTATTCCTGGCTTGATCGTCAATAACACTCGCACGTTGATCTGGATCTGCTTTGTCATCCTGATTTACTTTGCCACCGCCATCGACAACTTGGCCGGCCCGTCACCCCAGGTACTCGATTGGGTGGAACTGGCACTCACGGTGATCCTGTTTAATGCAGCCATGATGTACGCACGCTGGAAACAGCAGCGCGGCAAAGCACTGCAAGAAGAGTACGACAAGCAGGAAGCACTTCAGCAAGAGCAGCAAGAGCAAACTGCCAGCTAGAGTCTATACTCTCAAGACGCAGACGGCATTCAGCATTCCAGTCGAGCAAAGAGCCTTTTAGCTTTAAGTAGCAAAGAGCCTTTTAGCTTCAAG